>JAYTWP010000387.1:0-4679 GCA_043743395.1 Actinomycetota bacterium
GGCGACGTCTGGTTCTTGGTGAGGCCGTAGATGCCATTGTCGAGCATCAACACGGTGATGTCGATGTTGTAGCGGAGCGCGTGCACCCAGTGGGCCGCCCCGATCGAGGTGCAGTCGCCATCGCCCATCACGGTGAAGACCGTCAGGTCGGGACGGTGCAGCTTGATGCCGGTGGACACCGGCAGCGCCCGGCCGTGGATGCCGTGGAAGCCATAGGTCTTGAGGTAGTGCGGAAAGCGGCTGGAACAGCCGATGCCGGACACGAACACCGTGTTTTCAGGCTTGACATTGAGCTCGGGCATCAGCATCTGAACCGCGAGCAGAATGCCGTAGTCGCCGCAGCCCGGACACCAACGCACCTCTTGGTCGCTCGTCCAGTCCTTCTTGGTTGTCAGTGGAACCATGGTGTCAGTCACGAAGCAACTCCCTCTTGCGCACCGGCTACCGCGCCAAGCGCTATAGCCACTGCATCTTCCAACTCGATAGATGTGAACGGCAGGCCTTGCACCTTGCTCACAGCGTGGGCATCAATCAAAAACTCGGACCGCACGATTCGGCACAACTGACCGAGGTTCAATTCGGGCACGATCACCTGCTTGAATCCGCGCAACAGTGGCCCGAGGTTGGCGGGCAACGGATTCACATGAGTGAGATGCACCCATGCCACCTTTTGACCGCGCCGTCGGGTTCGCTGGACGGCGGCATCGATCGCTGCCCAGGTTGAGCCCCAACCGAGGATGCAGACATCGGCATCCTCGTCACCGACGACTTCGGCGGCAGGAATGTCGGCGGCGATGCCAGCAATCTTGGCGGCGCGCAGGTGCACCATCTTTTCGTGATTGGCCGGCGTGTAGTCGATGTCGCCGCTGCCGTCTTCCTTTTCAAGTCCACCGACTCGGTGCATCAGGCCCGGCGTACCGGGAATCGCCCACGGGCGAGCAAGCGTTTCGGGATCACGCAGGTATGGCCAAAACTCGTCGGTTCCGTCGGGTGCGACGTGGTTGAGCTCGGTCTGGAACTCGACGGAGATGTCGGGCAACGAATCGATGTCGGGCAGCAACCACGGCTCGGAGCCGTTGGCGATGTACCCATCGGACAGCAGGATCACCGGGGTGCGGTACTTCAGCGCAATGCGTGCGGCTTCGATAGCGGCATGGAAGCAATGGCTTGGGCTATACGCAGCCACGATGGGCAGCGGCGCCTCGGCATGGCGGCCAAACATCGCGATGTTGAGGTCTGCTGCCTCGGTTTTGGTGGGCAGACCAGTGGAGGGGCCCCCGCGTTGGATATCGATGATCAGCATTGGAAGCTCGAGCGAGACCGCGAGGCTGATCGTCTCGCTCTTAAGAGCCAATCCCGGTCCACTTGTGGTGGTGACCCCGAGGTGTCCGGCAAACGCGGCCCCGAGGGTCATACCAGCGGCGGCGATTTCGTCCTCGGCCTGCACGGTACGCACACCGAAATGCTTGCTCTTGGAGAGCTCGTGCAAGATGTCTGACGCGGGCGTGATTGGGTAACTCCCCAAGAACACCGGCAGTTTGGCGAGCTGACCGGCGGCAACGAGACCCCATGCCAGGGCGATATTGCCCGTGATGTTGGTGTACTCGCCAGGCGTCATGTTGGCCGACTCAACCTGGAACGGATGGTCGAACAATTCGGTGGTCTCGCCGAAGTGATAGCCGGCGTTGAACGCAGCGGTGTTTGCGCCTCGGATGAGTTCGTCGGCGAAGCGTTGGGCGATCCACTCGAGCGTGGATTCTCTCGGACGAGAGAAAAGCCACGAGATCATGCCAAGCGCAAAGAAGTTCTTCGACCGCTCGGCATCGCGCGGCTTCACGCCGAGCGACGCGGTGGCCTGGATCGTGAGCGAAGTCATTGGCACCTCGACGACGCGATAGTTCGCAAGCGAACCGTCGTCCAAAGGATTGGCCTGATAGCCGACCTTTTGCAGTTCACGTTCGAGGAACGCGTCGCGGTTGACGATCAACAAGCCACCCTGCTCGAGCCGACCAAGATCGGCCATCAACGCGGCGGGGTTCATCGCCACGAGAACACCGGGAGCGTCGCCGGGGGTGGTGATGTCGTGATCGGAGATTTGCACCTGAAAGCTGGACACACCGTTGACGGTGCCCGCAGGGGCGCGAATCTCGGCGGGAAAATCAGGCAGCGTGGAGAGGTCGTTGCCGAACATCGCACTCGCAGATGTGAACCTGTCACCGGTGAGCTGCATTCCGTCGCCTGAGTCTCCAGCAAACCGTACGACCACGCGACTGATGGTCTCTGGTGCCGACTTCCGCTCTACGGTGTCTGTCATTAGGACACCTCCCTCTTGGGGCAACTCCGTTGTCGCCGTGAACGCACCATACACCGCGCGCTCTACGCTGCCCCTTCATGGAACACGTGCCCTGGTGGCAATCGTCGGTCGTTTATCAGATCTACCCTCGAAGCTTTTCGGACAGCAATGGCGATGGCGTCGGCGATCTGCAGGGCATCAGAATGCGCCTCGACTACCTCCAGTGGCTCGGAGTCGACGTGCTCTGGTTGTCTCCCGTGTTTCGTTCGCCAATGGCCGATTTCGGCTATGACGTCAGCGACTATTGCGACATCGATCCCATCTTCGGCACGTTGGCAGATATGGACGAGCTCATCACTGATTGTCATCGCCGGCAGATGCGCCTCATGCTCGACTGGGTACCGAACCACACCAGCGACCAACACCCGTGGTTCCAAGAAAGCCGGCGCGACCGCACCAACCCCAAGGCCGACTGGTACGTGTGGCGCGACGAACCAGCCAACAACTGGCTCGGTTCATTTCGAGAGGGCACCTCGGCATGGCAGTTCGATGAGCAGCGCGGTCAGTGGTATCTGCATTGCTTCCTTCGCGAGCAACCCGACCTCAACTGGGACAACCCAGACGTCGAAACGGCTATGCACGACACACTGCGCTTCTGGCTCGATCGCGGTGTCGACGGGTTCCGGATGGATGTCGTGCATCTCATTGGCAAGAACATCGATGCTGATGACCCGGCGGGGGCTGTTGAGCGCGGCGTCAGTCACATTCCATTCAACGATGTGCCCGTCACCCATGAACGGCTTCGTCACATTCGTCACCTGCTCGACAGCTACGAGGGTGAACGCACCAGCGTCGGCGAGGTGTATCTCCTTGATGAAGCAGCAATGGCCAACTATTACGGCCAGAACGATGAGCTCCATCTGTCGTTCAACTTCTCGTTTCTTTGGGCGAAGTGGGACACAGCACGCCTTCGCGCCAAGATCATCGCGACGATGGGCCACCTAGCGCCACGAGGCGCATGGCCGACGTGGGTGCTGTCGAACCACGATGTGCCCCGCCACCGACAGCGCTACGGCGGCTCGGAAGACGTTGCCCGCATGGCGGCGGTGATGTTGCTCACCTTGCCTGGCACCCCATTCATGTACCAAGGCGAAGAACTCGGACTCGTGGACGCCGCGGTGAATCCAGTGACACAACTCGACCCCGGCGGACGAGACGGCTGTCGTGCTCCTCTGCCTTGGACACCCGAAAGTCACCACGGCTGGCCGCAGACCCCCTGGTTACCCTTTGCTCCCGAGCCCGACAAACGCAATGTGGCGTCGTTGCAGAGCGATCATGATTCGATCCTGCATGTGTACCGTGATCTGCTCGCGCTGCGCCACGCTCATCCAGCCCTGCAGAGCGGTTCGTTCACGATGATCGAACGCGACGACGAGGTTCTCGCGTACGAACGAACTTTGGGGCATGGACGGATCGTGATTGCCTTGAACCTCGGCGACCACCCGGCGAGAGTCGCTGAGCTTCACGGTGGCCGCGTGCTGATCAGTAGCCAGGGCACGGGTCACGAAGACGGCATCGTCCCCGCCCAGACCGCAGTGATTGCGGTACTGGCGTGAGAACATAGGTCGCATGGGTCGCATTGTCGCTCTCCTCAACCAGAAAGGTGGCGTGGGCAAAACCACGGTCACGCTCGGTCTCGCATCTGCTGCTGCGGCAGCAGGGCACCATGTGTTGATCGTCGATCTCGATCCTCAGGCGTCGAGCACGTGGGTGCTGGGGTTCGACCCGGCCACTGTGGAGATTTCGACTGCCGAGGTACTGGCCAAGGTCGATCCGGCGTCGGCCATTCTCGAGACCTCATGGAGCCCGTTGATCCACCTGATACCTGCGTCCAACAGGCTGCAACATCGAGAACACGGCAAGCCCAAACGGCTCCGCAACGCGCTGGAACAAATCGCCGATCAATACGACGCTGTCCTCATCGATTGTCCGCCAAGTCTTGGCAACCTCACGGCCAGCGGTCTCACTGCAGCTGACCATGCCGTGATCGTGGTGGAGCCCTCAGCGCTGAGCCTGCGCGGCATTGGCGCCGTGGCGGACGTGATCGACGACGTGTGGGACAGCCAGAATGATTCGCTCGACCTTGCTGGCGTTATCGTCAACAAGGTACCCGGTGTGTCGGGCGAGGCCGAACGGCGCTACGAGGAACTCGTGCGCATCGTCGGCGCGAGAGCGATTTGGCAGCCCGTCATCCCCCAACGCGTGATTCTCACCCAGGCGGTCGGCGAACGTCGCCCGATTCACAGCTACGGCGCTCGCGCGGCCGAGGTCACCGCTGCCTTCGATCAGCTCTGGAAGAAGCTGCGGCGCGTGATGCGCGCCTGAT
>JAYTWP010000388.1:0-2474 GCA_043743395.1 Actinomycetota bacterium
ACTCGTGCAAACAACGGTGGTGATTTCCGACGGTGTGGCACCACTGTTGGCCACCGCTTCGCGCGTCGCACCGATGACGTGCTGCCACCATTCGTGCGCGTCTTGTTCGACGCCGCCGCCATCGAGGAAGTGCATCGTCAGCGCGCGACCCGCCAAAGACATCACAGTGCCGTCTACGCGCACAACGGCGACCTTGAGTCCGGTCGTGCCCAGATCTATAGCAAGTACGTAGGACACGCTCTACAGCCTTGCGCACTGGCTCATCTCGTTGGTGGGACCGCTTTGTCGCTGACCCAGTTGCCATGGAATCCGTACGGCACGCGCTGAGGCAAGAGCACCCTGGCAACCTCGCCGCGGCCGAAGTCCTGCGCATCGAGGACCACGAGTTCGGCCTTACCTGCGGGCACATCGTGGACGAACGTGATCAACCAGCCGTCGTCTTCGGCCGTGGCATCTTGACGGCTGACAAACACCGGCTCTCCCGCACCGCGGCCAGGTCCGTGATCGAACACGGACCGTTCGCCGGTGATGAGATCGTGTTTGAGTGTCGGCCATTCGTTGAGCGTTGGCGACGGAGCGGCACAGTAACCATAGCGATACGGCTTGGCCGTCAATTTGCCTTGATGCCGCGGGAATTCCTGCGGCGATTCATCGATGACGGTGACACTTGATGTACGTGCGACAGGGTTGAGCACCCAACGCTCAAGACGCGCCATGGGTCCGCCGAATGGACCGATGAGTTCCTTGGCGAACATCGTGTCGTAGACGCACAGGTCGATCACGACGTTGCCATCCGGCGTGTCATAGGCGTTCATGGGATGGAACGAGTAGCACTCGGGCACGTCCACCCAGATAACGCTTGCCGCGTCACCCTCGCGTGGAAGCAGTCCCACCCGCGACCCTGTGTCGGGCTGCCAGCTGAACGGAAACCTTCCCGCCATTGCGAGTTCGAGATCGAGGCGCACCGGGAAGTCGTACACAACCGCGAAACGCTGTGTCAGCGACATGTCGTGCAGCATCGTCGTCTTCTCGAGCGGAACATCTACCGTGCGGCGAACCTTGCCATCGGCTGCGACGATCACATATTGGACGTGATCCATCCACTGCGGCAATGCATAGACCATCGCGTGCATCTCGCCGGTGTCGGCGTCGACTTTCGGGTGAGCCGTAAACGCGCCGGGCAGCGTCTCGAAGAAGTCGTTGCGACCAACCGTCTCGAGCTCGTAGGTGAGCTCGACGGGACAACCGCCGGCTTCGACCATTGCCCACGTTGTACCCGCAAAGCCACCGACGTTCGTGTTCGGACCACCGTCGGAATCGTTCCAGTTGCGGCCAGGAATATCGGGCTGTCCACGGTGCTCGCTGAGTCGGCGGCTACCGACGTAGCGACTGCGGTACCACTCGGCCTTGCCTTCGTTGAGGCGAACGCCATGCACCATGCCGTCACCCGTGAACCAGTGGTGCGTCTCGGGGTTGTCCACCTTCAACGGGTTCGGACCGTTACGCAGATATCGACCACTGAGCTCGGGTGGTAGTTGGCCAATGACCTGAAGATCGAATGCCGTGACCTCCTCGGCCACCGGTGCGTAGTTCCCCGATAGGTATTTGTTCTCACTCACGTCGACTCCTTGGTACAAATGACAGCACGGTTACTTCAACACTGTTACCGCGCGACTGCGATGTCAACGGGCCGAGAGCACTGAGTCGATGGTCAGATGTCACTCGGCGGCGCGACGGGAGGCACGGCGACTGGTCGAATAGCGGGGCGCCCGAGTGCTGCTCGGCAGCGGTCTACAGGCAACCCCGCGCCGGGTCGAACGGAGAGCGTCCGAACACTTCGCGCAGCATCGGTTCGAAGTACGCGAGTGGCTTTGTCGGGTACGTTGGATCGAACGCGGTTTGGTCCCATCGCTCGCAGAACGTGGCGCAACTGTCGAACCATTCGTGATCGCGATACGCCTCACGCCCATTTGGATCGAGGTCGAGGTGCTCCCCGTAATACAGCATCTGAAACAGGCCGTGCATCTCGACAACCCACGTGACCTCTGCGCGCACATACGGACGCAGAATCGCAGCCGCGATTTGGGAGTGGTTGTCGGGCGCGAGTTCGTCGCCCAGATCATGAACCAACGCACCGATGATCATGTCGACATCTGCACCATCGGCTTCGGCTCGCGTGGCGGACTGCAGCGAGTGTTCAAGCCGACTCACCTGATAGCCGGCCAAGCCGTCGTCGAGACGCTTGAGCGCAGCCAGCAGCCGATCGGGCAGGGCCAAGATGTACTGATGTTCGAGAGCGTGGAGATACTGATACTCGGCACGGGTTCCATCGCTCATCTTCGTGAAGCTCACGCTGACGGGCTGTTCGTGTGTGGAGGTGGTGGTCATCGGATCTCCTTCGCGTCGTCGATCGACATGCATGCAACCGTAGTCAATTGCCTGGCGAGCATGCGCCAGGAAAGGCGAGACAACCT
>JAYTWP010000389.1:0-5241 GCA_043743395.1 Actinomycetota bacterium
TGTCAGAAGCGTTTGCTTGGAGCAGCCCGCCACCTCCGATCGTGACAGCGACCGCCGCACCGATCGATGCCCAGCGAGAACGAGCCAGCGGGCGGCGACACGCTGGTTGGGGACGAGAGTGGGTGCGTCGTGCTGATGGAACGTGGCCCGAAGTCGGCGGGCTCAACTGTGCCGGCGAGCAACAAAGCACCCACCGCGTCTCGATCGCTGGCGCAGCGGCGTTCGCCAAAGCAATCAGCCGTCGAAGCCGTCATCCGATGCGCTCCCGAACTGATCCGCCCTGTCGTCATCCACCGGCGTCGACCCGCCATCAAAGCCTGCGTCGGACCGGTCGATGGAATCGAGTTCGAAGGTGCCGCTCGCGAAGCCGTCGCCTTGGACCGAGCCGAAGGAGTCGCCGTCGCCGCTCGGGTTCGGTGTACCGACATCGCCCGAGTCCGGTATACCGATATTGCCCGAGTCCGGTATACCGACATCACCCGGGTCCACGCCGTAGGCGTCCCCGGCCTCGGCGGGCAGTCCTTCCGACGGGCTCGCGCCCGAGTCGGTCGGGTCCGCCTCCGGAAAGGTCGCAATCCCGAGCACATCGTCGAAGCCCCCTGCGAACCCGGTCGGCACAGACGTCGCGTCCGGTGACGAATCGGGTAGAACTGCATCGACGCTGTCCCCCAGGGTGCCGTCAGCGGTATCAATTGGGGAACGATTGGTCTCGCCCTCAAACAGATCCGGTCCGGGCGTCGCGTCAGGCGAAACGTCGTTCGAGACATCGCTCACCGACGGCGTCGCGCTGACGCCCGTGATGTCGTCGAAGACATCTGTTAACCCGATCGATGCCGGCGCTGCGTCGGGAGACGCATGCTGTGCGACATTGCTCAATTCGGTTGTCGAGTCGATTCCCGTGACCTCGTCGGCCACACTCTCGATGCCGCTCGGACCTCCGCCGATATTGGTGACGCCACCAACACCGGGTGCCTCGTTCGGCGTGCCGGCAGGGGGCGGGGCGCTGATGGCGGTGGCCGCGCTGGAAGCGCTGCCGCGGCCGTCGCCGAGCCCGCCCGCGCCGTAGGGGTTGGTGCCCGTATCGGTTGGGCGGTCAGGCGCGCCGATGCCTGCGAGATCAAGCAAGTTTGGGTTCGCGACGTCGACCGTGCCGATCCCGTCACCCGACCGGTATGGGTCAAAGTTCTGGCCGCTGGCCACAGTCTGGTTGTCGGGATCCATGACGTCAGGTCCGGCAGCAGGCCTCAGGACGGTCTCACCCGTGACCGAACCGAGGCCGGCGTCGAGATCGCCGCGCCCGAAATCAGTCGCACCCGCCTGGGTCGAGGGGCCTTGGACTTCGGCCGTTCCCAACGAGTCGACGAGACCCGCGGCGAACCCCGTTGCGGTCGCGTCATCGGGGTTGATCATTGCATCCGGATCACCGCGCACGTCGGTGGCGTCGGTGCTGATGCCGCTGTTGTCAGCCTGGGCCTGCGCGGAATCGCTGTGGTCGGTGGTATCGGAGGTGCTGTCCGGGGTGTTGGTTGTCGTGTCGGTGAATCCGGAGTTCCCGGTGCTGGCGATTCCTGAGGGCGGGATGGTCGCGGTACTCGGCTGCAGTGGGTTGAGCACGGCGTCGAGGCCGTCCGGCAACGAACTCGCGGGCGCTATGAGCGACTCGAGCGGGTCGAGCGTCGTACCGCTGCTCCCGCCCGGGACCGAGACGGCAGGCCCCGTCGGCTCGGGCACATCGCCCTGTGGGGTCTCCCTCTCGTAGAGGGTCGGGGCGGCCACGTCGCCGACCGCAAGCTCGGACGCGTTGTAGGGGTCAGTACCGTCAAGGCCTTCCTGCGCATCGGTGACTCCGTCGCCGTCGCTGTCTTGGGTCAGGGCGGAGTCGGCTCTGAGGCCCAGTTCGTCGCGAGTAGAGAAACCCGATTCGCCGGTAGTGGACACGTGCGACTCCAGTCCGCCTTGTCACCTTGGGGAACCACCGGTTCCGCGCCGCGCACCTGACACGACTGGGACGCAATCACCGTACCACCGGCGACGAAGCCCTGATCCACGAAGCTGGCTCACCGCCGCCTGACAAGCGGTCTCACAAGCGGGCCTTGCAAGGTTCGATCCCCTGACTGCGGGAGCCGATGAAAGGGTCACGACTCCAGTCGTTGCAGCGGTGCCTTGAACAGATCGACGTCCAACGGTAGCGAGGTCTGAGTCGCGAACATCGACGAGACGGTGATCGCGTGCAGCACGACGCGCCACGTCTGCATACCCGGATGAAACGTTGCCAGCACCGAATGCCGATCGCTCTTCTTTCGGGCGTGATGAGTGTTCACGGTTTCCTCCTAGGTTCGCCGGATTCCGCAAGTGTCCATGGATGGTGCTCCCAGAGAGGCCCCTGACCGTTGGCCCGTGAACGTCCGACGTGTGCACCTCGTGACCGTCGCGCGGCTCACCCGCGGGGCATGTCGTTGCCCTTCATGACAGCGACTGCGGCTCGAGGGCTCGCGGCTTGCTCACCGGCATCAGCCGATGCCGTTTGTCCGGTCCCCGGTGGCCGGGTGCGCGCTCGCTGGTCAGCGTGCCTTGCGAATCAGCCTCGGCAGATCCGTGATGATGATCCGCCCTCGAGCAACTTCAAGGATCTTCTGGTCGGCGAGGTCCCCGAGCAGCCGGTTGACCGACGGTCGAGTGGCGCCGCAAAGGCCGGCGATGTCGTCCTGGGTGAGGCGGATCACGACTCTGCCGTCCTCGTCCTCCGGATAGCTGTGCACGAGACCCACGCATTGACTCATCGGCAACTCCACGGGGTGCGATTCGTTGCCCCTTGTCTGTCCGCACAGTGTCGGTCCGCGCAGTGTCGGTCCGCGCAGTGTCGGCCCGCGCAGTGTCGGTCCGCGCACGATCGAACTGTCATCAGCAACACGGTGATGCGCCACGACTCGGCACACGATGTTGGAGCCGGAACAATCCGGCCCCAAACAGAAGGCAAGCCAAAATGACGAACAACACCACACTCACCAACACCACCTCAGCCCACAAGGGCAGCCGCGACCGGGACAACCGGCGTCCACTACCGCAGCAACGTGACATGCAAGGGCATCTCCAGCCCGGTCCAGGCCATGAGCGACGTCGTCAGCGTTGCGGCGCCGGTGGTCTACGCAGCGAACACCACATCGATGCTCGACGGGCAGACTGTCAGCTTCCGCCAACGCCTTCTGAAGTGGACGGCACGGCGTGGGCAACAACGGACCAGTTCTCGGCGTGGTGGAGCGGGTTCGCCACTGACGCCACGGCGGCCTCCGAACTGCGTTAATCAGGAAGGCCGATCCATTCGCGCCATGTGAGATCGCGGCCGATGTAGCGCGGGTCCTCGAGCGGCCAGTCCCGCTCGATCCAGGACGGCACGGACGCGTCGAGAGCAGCTTCGAGGTCGGAGCCGACGAGCGAATCGATTACCCACCATGAGATTTCCGCGTCGGCGCCGGGCTTCTCCGTAGGGTCGATGTAGGCACATCCGAGTAGTGCCGTCTCATCACGGTCGAAGAGCGCGTAGTTGAACGACTCGTGATCGTCGATCTCGCGCGCATGGCGGGCGAGATCTTCTCGGTCTGCCTCGGCCGTCATCGTCGTCGGCGGCCAAACCCCTGCTTCACCGATAGGAACCGTAGTCGGGTGCACGAGATCTGATGGGAGCCAGCTCATCGGCCCGACTCTACGGTGTCGCCCAATATGGAAAAGCGGCGACTGTTGCCGGGTAGATCGGGCCGTCGGACTAGAAAGTGACGGCGCCAGCGGCGAACTCGATGATCACCTGCTTGAAGAGTGTTGCCTCCAGCCAGAGATCAAGATCCGAATGGACTCACGTTGGTGGCCGACGTTCTGACGTCGCTTCGCATAAGTGATGCGTGTACGCTATCAATATGGTTTCAACAGCCGAACTGATCCGGACAGCGCGGTCACAACGCGGCCTGTCCCAGCGCGCACTGGCCACACGGGCCGGCGTGGAACAGTCGACAATTGCTCGAATCGAAAGCGGGGACGCCGATCCGACCTTCTCTACCGTCGCTCGGCTACTCGACGCAGCCGGGTTTCGCCTATCTGCGCCTGAGCCCCTCCTGCCGACACTCGCCGAAGCAGCACTCGGGAACGACGAACTCGACTGGACCATGATCCGCGCCGTCGCCGACCGAGCAGCGCACCATCCAGCCGACGTCGCGTTGATGATCGGCGCAGAACCACCCGGCAATGCAAGCCTGACCGCGCGAACCATCCTCGCTGCGATCGCAGCGTTCGTCTCGCAGGGACGGCCCGATCGGCTCCCTCGATGGGTTCGACACACCAAACCGTTGCAGCAGTCATGGCACCTTCCCGGAACAACACGAATGATCGAGCGAACGATCGCTGACACACCGGCGGCCATCGCGCGTTACAACGTGTGGCTGCGCGCAGATGCTTTGACGAGGGTGTGACCTTGAGCGGACATGGCCGGCCTCTCAACTGGGACGAGATCGAATCGTGCCTGCGCGACCTTGGCGACGAACTCACCCGCCGGAACGTCGGCCCACGTTCGATCGTGATCGTCGGCGGCGCCTTTGTCGCTCATCGACATCTCCGCGCGGCCACCACCGATGTCGATGTCGCTAGTGGGATCGACTCAGCCATGGCCGAGGCCGTCGCGGCCGTTGCTGATCGCCACGGGCTCGAAGCCGACTGGCTCAACGACCGAGCCAAGCCGTGGGTGCCTGCAACGTTTGACCCGGCCACCTGCCGATTCGCGTTCGCCCACGGCGATCTCGAAGTACTGCTTCCACCAGTCGACACCGTGGTGCTGATGAAGATCGCCGCAGGTAGCCGCTCAGCGAACGACCAGCGCGATCTCAGAGGGTTATGGCCCGACGAGGATGGATTGAAAGCCCTTCCGGAACTCTCGTGGGTTCATTTCGGGTCGTCGCCACCCTCCGTTGCCACCCTCCGTTGACAAGCTCCAAGTCCCGATGCTCCAGTGTTGAATTTCGCGGCAAGGTTGCTCGGTGTGCACACCGACGACAGCACATCTCCGTCCGTGAGCCGAAGATGGTCAAGGTATTGAAACGCCGCCATTCGCACCACGTGGTCGTCGGGCCGGGAGGTCACCACCCAGCATGTCTCTTGACGCGCGAGGCCGTTACCAATGGCTGATTCGAGGGTTGACTGAGAAGTACGCGGCTCCTGGTCCCCTTCACTCATTGGGCCTTTCGTTCGATCGATATAGCC
>JAYTWP010000390.1:0-7115 GCA_043743395.1 Actinomycetota bacterium
GGTGTGCCGATGAAGAAGTCTGCGCCGAGCGGACCCGCAATCTCGTTGGCGAAGAACGTTCCGACCGACATGCCGCTGACACGCCGCACCACCTCACCGACCAAGTAGCCCTGTGTGATGGCGTGGTAGCCGCTGGCGGTGCCAGGCTCCCACCACGGTGCCTGAGCCGCGAGCAACGACGTGACCTTCTCCCAGTCGTACAGGTCATCAGGCGTCACAGGCTCCTGCCAACCCGACAATCCAGCGGAGTGGCTGAGAAGGTGGCGCACCAACACGTTGTCCTTACCGTTCGCCGCGAACTCCGGCCACACAGTTGCGACGGGCGCATCGAGATTCAGCTCGCCCCGATCGGCCAGCACTAACGCGCTGAGCGCAGTCATCGTCTTGGTACTGCTCCAGACGTTGATGAGCGTGTCACGCTGCCACGGCTGTTCGCCACCATCATCGAATGTTGCAGTGCCTCCCCACAGATCCACGACGAACTCATCGTCGATGATGATCGCGACCGACGCGCCGACATCGAGTCCCGATGAGAAGTTCCGCTCGAACTGGGTTCGCACTGCGGCGAACCGATCGTCACATATTCCGTCGACGGCCATGGCATCTCCTCCTTTAAGGGTGAGTCTGAACCTAGTGCGTGGGGTCGATGGTGATCTGACCCAGTGACGAGCGAGCAGTGGACCTGCCCCCGAAAGGAAATACGGGCGGCGAATATCCGGTTGCGTTACTCGACCAAATCGACTCAGATCCTTGGGTGAAGAATTACGAACCGATGATGAGCTTCGGCGATGACGCCGCTGCCGTCTACGACAAATACTCAACACGCGGTGATGAAGTCGATGCCGTCGCGTTCCTTCATCAACTCGCCGCCGATGGCCCCGCTCTCGAGCTCGCAATAGGAACGGGTCGCATCGCGATTCCGCTCAGTCTGCGCGGAGTTCATGTCGACGGCATCGAATTGTCGCCAGCGATGGTCGGACAACTTCGCCAGAAACCTGGCGGGGAAAGCATCTCGGTCACCATGGGTGACTTTGCCGCTGTTCCTGTTTCCGGCCAGTATCAACTTGTTTTCGTGGTGTACAACACACTGTTCAATCTCCTGACACAGGGGGATCAGGTTCGCTGTTTCGAAAACGTGGCCGCACATCTCACCGACGACGGCTCATTCGTCGTTGAGGCGTTCGTGCCAAGCTATTTGTATCGGTTGCGCAACGACCAATATGTCGACGCCGAAGCGATAGCAGTCGGCGAGGTCCGTCTCGATGTCGGCCGCCACGATCCGGTCAATCAGATCCTCGACGAGAGCCACGTGTCGCTCTCCGGCCGCGGCATCGGGCTGAACCCCATCGTCACCCGATATTCGTGGCCATCAGAGCTCGATCTCATGGCCCGGATCGCAGGTATGGAGCTCAAGCAGCGGTGGGGCGGTTGGAACCGCGAGCCGTTCACGTCGACGAGCCGACTCCATGTGTCTGTGTACGGCCGCTGAGGCCTTGGGTTCTACTCGGAATCGAGTGCGCCGAGGTTGAACGACGCGTGTGAAGCCACGTCTGGATCACCGGTGTCGATCGCATATTGATACAACCGGCGAGCTTGCTCGTGATGTCCGGCTTCCTCATAGAGGATCCCGAGGTTGAACGCCGCGGTCGGCGCATAGTCGGGGTGACCGCTCTCGACAGCCAGGTGCCACCAGCGGGCAGCTTCATCGGTCTCGCCTGCCTCTTCTTCGAGCACACCGAGGAAACCTGCGGCACGGGGAGCCTGCTCGGGGTGGCCAGACTCGATCACCGATCGGTACATACTGCGCGCTTGGTCCAACGAACCTGCCTCCTGCTCGAGCACAGCAAGGTTGAACGCTGCCAGCGGTGAGTAGTCGCGGTGGCTTGCGTCAATCACGGATCGATACCAACGGCGAGCTTCGTCGAGATCACCGGCCTCTTGCTCGAGCACGCCCATCGCGATCGCGTCCTTGGCAGATTCGTCCGGATGGCCACTCTCGACCACCATGCGGAACCAGCGGCGGGCTTCATCGAGATCGCCGACCTGCTTCTCGAGCGCACCGAGACTGGAGGCCGCCACCGGCATATAGTCGGGATTCCCGCTTTCGACAGCCCTGCGATACCAATGGCGGGCGTCATCGAAGTCGCCCTGCTGCTGTTCGAGCACACCGAGGCTCAACGCGGCCTTGGGGCCTTCGGTGCGATTGTCGCTGTCGAGCGCCATCGTCCACCAATGTCGCGCGCCATCGAGGTCACCCGCTTGCTCATCGAGCAAGCCAAGGCTGAACGCCGCGGCCGGCGCGTAGTCGGCATGGTTCCTCTCCGCCACCACACTCCACCAATGGCGAGCCTGATCGAGGTCGCCCTCTTGTCGCTCGAGCGCACCAAGATTGATCGCCGCCTTGGACGCGACGTCGTCCCCGCCAGCCTCGATCGCAAGCCGATACCAACGGCGTGCCTGCTCGAGCTGACCCGCCTGCTGATCGAGCCCGGCGAGATTGAACGCGGCGCGCGGCGCATGGCCGGGATGGCCGGTGTCGACCACCAATTGGTAGCACTGCCGGGCGCGATCGAGTTCGCCCGCAGCTTGTTCAAGTTCACCGAGATCGAACGCAGCGATGGGACCCTGATCTGGATGATCGCTGTCGATCGCGATCTTCCAGTACATCCGAGCCAGATCGAAGTCGCCGGTCTTCCATTCGAGCGCCCCCAAACTGACGGCGGCAATCGAGACGTAGTCGGGGTGGCCGCTCTCGATTGCGATCTGCCACCAACGACGAGCCTGCTCGTTATCGCCTGCCTGCTGAGCCAGCACACCAAGGCTGACGGCGGCGATCGAGACGTAGTCGGGGTGGCCGCTGTCGACTGCGACGAGCCACCACTGGCGAGCCTGCTCGAAACGACCATCTTGCTGTTCGAGCACGCCGAGACTGACGGCTGCAATCGGGGCGTGGTCCGGGTGGCCGCTCTCTATCGCAAACTGCCAGAGGCGACGCGCTTCATCGAACTGCCCGGCTTCACATTCGAGGAGGCCAAGTGCGCAGGCCGCCTCCGGGGCGCGGTCGGGGTCACCGCTGTCGATCGCAGCCTGATGCTTGAGGCGAGCCTCATCCAACTCACCCGGTTCCACTGTTCCTCCAATTGACCGTTCCCGAACGGTGCAACAGTAACGCTCGCGCCCGAGACAGCGTGGGAAGCAACGTCAGGTTTCGAGAAACAAACTCAGCGCAGCGTCAACTGAGTGGCAGCACAATGTCGTGCGCAAACTGATCAATGAAGCTTTGGTACGCCGCCGCCACGTCGTTGAGACCACGACGGTCGCCGGCGCTCACGTTGCCCATCGCCCACGGCATGCACATCGTGCCAGTAATGCCGAGTTCGTCCTCGGCACGCCGGTAGATATCGGTTGTTGGCATCTCGTAGAGGCCGCAGATGATCTCGAAACCCGACGTGTCGCGGTCTTCGGCTGCCAAGAATTGCTTGAGTCGCCCCACGTAATGCGCAGCCTCGTCCCACGGATAGGCATTCCCGATCCATCCGTCGGCAAAGCGCGCCGCACGCTTCAGAGCAGCGTCGGTATGCCCACCGGTATAGATGGGCACGGGGGTCGGCGGGTGTGGCTCGAGGGTGAGCGCAGGCACGTCGTAATACTCGCCGTGCCATTCCACCCAGCCGCCCTTCCAGAGTTCACGCAGCGCCGGGATCATCTCATTGAGCCGCTTGCCTCGATTAGCGAAATCTTGGCCCTGCAGATCGAACTCCTCCTTCATCCAGCCTGCGCCTGCACCAAGCGCAACGCGACCATCGGAGAGCACTGCGGCTGTCGCAACTTCCTTGGCCACCTGCAAGATAGGACGATGGCCGGCGATGTAGATGTTGGTCGTGAAATGCAGCTGCTCGGTCACGCTACTCATCGCACCAATCAGCACCCACGGATCGGGCCATGAGGTCTCCGGTGCCCAGATCGGACGGCCATCGGGATGCGGCGAGTAGGGATATTTGCTTTGCAGGTCGCGCGGGTAGGCAAGGTGATCGCTGATCATCAACCCGTGATAGCCAGCCTGATCGAGCAGCTTGGCGATGTGCACGAGCTCATTCGTATTCATGAACGCCGTAGCGCACCAGAACTTCATCGGGTGGCCCGCGTCATGCCGAGACCAGCGGTGGCGACAATGTCGCGCTGAATCTCGTTGACGCCACCACCAAACGTGTTGATCTGTGCCATCCGGCCAGCCTGTTCGACCTCGCCGTGCAACACGGCACCCGGAGAACCTTCGCGAATGTGGCCGTACGGACCGAGAATGCCCAACAGCAGCTTGTAGATCTCGACAGCGCGCTCGGTGCCGAACACCTTCACCGACGACGATGCCTGTGGCGTGAGCGTGCCGTCGTTCACTGAACGCACCAGTTTCCAGTTCATCAACTTAAGCGCCTCGAGTATTGCTTTGCACTTGGCGAAGTCGGCCTGCACCCAGGCAAGGTCGAGCATGGATTCGCGGTTCGGACCACCCGATGGTTCCTGCAAGGCCCAGGCAACGACGTCCTCATAGAGCCGATGCGTGAGGGCAGTCAGTGCGGCGAGCCCGACGCGCTCATGGTTGAGTTGCGTGGTGATGAGCTGCCATCCGCGGTTGACCTCGCTGACGACGTTGCCGATCGGGACGCGTACGTCGGTGTAGTAGGTAGCGGTCGTGACGTTGCCGCCGACCGTCACGATGGGAGTCCACGAGAATCCGGGCGCGGTGGTAGGCACGATGATGATCGAGATGCCTTTGTGCTTAGGCGCTTCGGGATCTGTTCGACATGCCAACCACACGTAGTCAGCCTGATTGGCACCGCTCGTGTACACCTTGTTGCCATTGATCACCCACTCATCGCCGTCGAGCACCGCCGAGGTTCGTAATGACGCCAAGTCAGTGCCTGACTCGGGCTCGGTGTAGCCAATGGCGAAGTTCAATTCACCGGACAAGATTCCCGGGAGGTAGGCGTCCTTTTGCTCCTGCGTCCCATAGGCGATCAATGTGGGCCCAACGGTGTTGATCGTCACGAAAGGGAACGGAGCGTGTGCCCGTTGCACTTCATCGAACAAGATGAATTGGTCGGTCGCGGGGCGACCCTGACCACCGTATTCCTTGGGCCAACCGAGTCCGAGCCAGCCGTCGCTGCCCATCTGGCGCACGATGCGGCGGAACTCGGGATTGCCTTCGCCGTTGTCGCCCATCGCATCGCGCACTTCACGCGGGAGAAGTTGGGCGAAGTATTCGCGGAGGGTTTTGCGGAGGGTGTCTTGTTCGGGAGTTTCGACCAGGTGCATGCGAATACCGAGATTAGTCGATGCTACGTTTCAATCTGACGTCGTGTCAGAAACCTTGTCCACATTCATTTTGGAACATGGTTCGGCGACTGGCCCGACCATCGGGCGACGTTCAAGATCCATGTGACCAAGAGCTAGAGGGAGACGCGTGTCGGGTTACTTGCAGGACAAAGTTGTTGCGATCACCGGGTCGGGGCGCGGCATCGGCCGATCGATCGCCTTGCTCGCCGCGTCCGAAGGTGCACGAGTGGTCGTGGCCGACTTCGGCGTGAGCATGGATGGCAACGAGCCAAGCTCCGAGATCGCCGACGGCGTTGTTGCCGAGATCACCGCCGCGGGTGGGCAGGCGGTCGCGGTGGCCAGCGACGTCGGCAGCATGGCAGGCGGCGAAAGCGTCGTCACCGCAGCCATGGACACCTGGGGTCGTATCGACGGCGTCGTTTGCGTTGCCGGAATCCTCCGTGAACGGATGCTCTTCAACATGAGCGAGGACGAATTCGACGACGTCATTCGGGTGCATCTCAAAGGCACCTTCACTGTGTATCGCGCTGCGGCAGCCGTCATGCGCAAACAGCCGGAGGGCGGCAGCCTGATTGCATTTACAAGCGGCGTCTGGGCACTCGGCTCCGTCGCGCAGGCCAACTACGCAGCAGCAAAGGGCGGCATCGTGAGCCTGTCGTATTCGGCGGCAGTCGGTCTCGAGCGATATGGCGTACGAGCCAACGTCATCGCCCCCGTCGCACGCACCCGGATGAGTGCCAACGTGCCGATGCAACTTGCCGAAAATGGTGAGCCCGAGGACATCGCGCCGATGGCTGTGTATCTTCTCAGCGACAAGAGCAAGCACCTCACGGGCCAGGTGTACTCCGTGGTCGGCAACAAGATCGCCGTCTGGAGCCAGCCCAAGGAAGTTCGCGCGATGTACAACGACACGCGGTGGACACCCGAGCTCATCGAAGAACGCTTGCCCGCCACCGTGAAGTTCGAACGGCTCCCCTTCCTCGACATGGTCGAAGACATGAAGCGCGCCGCGGCAGCCAAGGAACAGCCGAACTGATGAGCGAAACGTTGTCGGAGGTGTCGGAGGTGTCGGAGGTGTCGGCGCTTCGGGTGTCGGCGCCTCAGGTGTCGCTGGCATCGCTGTCCGACGACGAATTTCGTAACCATGTCCAGCAATGGCTCGCGGATCACGTCATCGGGGAATACGCCGATCTGAAAGGTCGCGGTGGCCCGGGCGACGAAGAGGTTGGGTTCGAGGTGCGCGTCGCCTGGGAACTCGAGTTGGGTCGCGCCTCGTGGATCGGGCTCGGATGGCCAGAAACCCACGGCGGCCGCGGTGCAACCGTGAGCCAACAGATCATCTGGGCTGAGGAATACACACGTGCCCAGGCCCCGGCGCGAGTGAACCACATGGGCGAGAACCTGCTCGGCCCGACCCTCATCGAATACGGCACGGCCGCACAGTGCGAGCGCTTCCTTCCCGGCATTCTGAACGGCACGCAACGTTGGTGCCAGGGCTATAGCGAGCCAGACGCCGGCAGTGATCTCGCCAATGTCCAGACCAAAGCCACCCTCACGTCATCAAGCGCAGCGAATGGTGCAGATGGCGCCGAATGGGTGCTCAACGGGCAGAAGGTCTGGACCTCACTTGCTCATGTGAGTCACTGGTGCTTCCTGGTCGCCCGGACCGAACCCGGCTCCGCCCGTCACAAAGGCCTCTCGTTTCTTCTGGTCCCAATGCAGCAACCGGGTGTCGAGACCCGCATCATTCGGCAGATCACCGGCGGCGGCGAGTTCAACGA
>JAYTWP010000391.1:0-3518 GCA_043743395.1 Actinomycetota bacterium
CCCGTTGGATTGTTGGGGCTATTGACCCAGAGTAACAACGCTCGGGAAATGTCGGCGCTCTCGATAGATGCAAGGTCGAGGCTGCCATCGGCAGCGAGAGCAACGGGCATTGCGCGACAACCGGCAAGCGTGGCACTCATCTCATATGTGGGATACGCCACCGCCGGATACAGCACGGTATCCCGGTCTGGACTACGAAGATGGAGCCACTGCGCAGTTGTGGCAACGAACTCCTTCGTGCCCACGCATGCCCCGATCTGACCAATCGGAACATCGACGTCAAATCGCCGCGACATCCACGACTGTGCTGAACGGCGCAACACATCGGTCCCGATGCTCGGCGGATACCCGCGCTCGGAATTGGACGACGACAACGCAGCTACCACGGCCGCGGGCGGCGCGTCACACGGCGTACCGATCGAGAGATCGACCAGTCCACCCTCGAGGACGTCCGCCAATGGCTTGAACCGATCGAGCCGATCGTAGGGGTATGCAGGAGGCACGAATCCAGTAGTCATGGTGTACCTATGGTGGCCGATCAGACGCCGTGAACCACAAACTGAACAAGCCGGCCAGCTGACGCCGCCGCGAGCCGCGCCCGGATGCGAATCCCGTCGGGCTCGTGGGACGTCGACACGACCTCACCCTCGCGATGGACGGCGGCGACGATGTCACCGCGGTCGTATGGTACGAGCAGCTCGACAACCTTGGCGAGGGCGCGAAGCCGGTCAGCCAGCGTTTGCAGAAAGTCATGGGTACCGTCACCGGACAGCGCGCTCAGGGCAAGCGAGCCCTCGTGCTGCTCGACCAGCCGTTTGGCGTTCACTGAGTCGAGGTCGGCCTTGTTGAACACGAGCAGCTCCGGTACCTCGAGCGCGTCGATCTCGGCGAGCACTTTGCGCACGGCTGCCATCTCGCCCTCGGGATCGGGAGAGCTGGCGTCGACAACATGGACGAGGAAATCTGCCTCTCGGACGACCTCGAGCGTGCTCTTGAACGCTTGCACGAGACCATGAGGCAACCGACGCACGAAGCCAACAGTGTCGGTGAGTAGCACTGGTTCGCCACCGGGAAGCGCGAGTCGGCGCGTGGTTGGGTCGAGCGTTGCGAACAAGCGGTTCTCCACCAGAACGCCAGCTTGAGTGAGACGGTTGAGCAACGTGGACTTGCCAGCGTTGGTGTAGCCAACGATGGTGACGGTTGCGAGCCCACTGCGGTCTCGCCCCTTGCGCTGCAGCTTGCGGGTGTGTTGGAGATCGACGAGATCGTGTTCCAGTTTCGTGATGCGGCCCATGATTCGGCGACGATCCACCTCGAGCTTGGTCTCGCCAGGACCACGTGTGCCGATGCCGCCGCCCTGCTGAGACAGGTTGCCGCTAACACCGCGACGAAGGCGGGGCAACCGATACCGCAGTAGCGCCAACTCGACTTGCGCCTTACCCTCGAGCGTGTGGGCGTTCTGGGCGAAGATGTCGAGAATGACAGCGGTGCGATCGATGGCCGTACGTCCGAGCAGCTTTTCGAGATTGAACTGCTGGGCCGGAGCCAGGTCGTTGTCGAACACCACCGTGTCGGCGTCGACGGCCAAGCACAGCTCGCGCAGTTCATCGACCTTGCCCTTGCCGATGAACCATGTGTGATCGGGGGCATCGCGCCGTTGCATCATGCGTCCGACCTCGTCGGCGCCGGCGGTGTCGACCAGTAACGCAAGCTCATCGAGGCTGGCGTCCATCTGCTCTTCGGTCTGCCCGGGCAGGATCACGCCGACCAAAACGATTCGTTCACGCTTGGTGCGCTCGATGAGCGTGGCACCAAGTGCTTCCTGATATGGATTCGACATGACCCTCCTTTTCGTGGATATCGCTACAGATCGAGCTGCACGCGAGCAACGAACACTGCTGGACCGACCAGCGTGACGTGCCCCTCTTCGGGATCGTTGAGACGTACTGTTGCATCTCCGCCGTCCATATGCACGAGAATTTCTCCGTGCAGAGGTGTCGCTAACCCCCACATGGCGGCCGCCCATGCGCTTGCGCACGCACCGGTGCCACACGCCTGAGTGATGCCCGCGCCGCGTTCATGCACACGCATTCGGATCGCGTCGGGCTGAGGTCCGGCCTCGATGATCTCGAGATTCACCAATGGGACCATCGCGCCGAGACCGAGTAGATCGACTGCGCCAACGTCGTCGACACCAACGACCGTGTGGGGGTTGCCAACGCTGAGATGCATCACGGGCCGGCCCGGATCGGCACCGATTCCACCCCATCCGTGCGGTTCATCAATATCGGAGACGGCACCCATGCTCACGCTCGCCCGAACCGTTGTGGCGTCTACTGCGTGAACCGCAACGAGGCGAGGCCCCGCGTCGGTGTGTACGGAGTAATTGACATGCCCGTCGCGCTGCTGGGCCATGTACGCGGCCTGGGCGAGACAACGAATGCCATTGCCACTCATTTCGGCGCGGCCGCCATCGGCGTTGTGTAACACCATCGAGAGCTCGTCACGACCAAGAACCCTCAGCAACAACAAACCGTCTGCGCCGATCCCACGCCGACGATCGCACCAGTCGCGTGCGAACTCGGCCCACGGCGCGTTGGTTCCCATCTGCGAGGTATCGCAGACGAGGAAGTCGTTACCGAGACCGTGGTGCTTGGTGAGAGTGATCATGGAAGGTACTGCCGCAGGACCGGGACCACTTCGGCCACCGGATCGGCGGTGATATCGACCCAGCGTACGCGAGGGTCTCTGCGGAACCACCGCTCTTGACGCACGGCAAACTGGCGCGTTCGAAGGATCGTCTCAGCGACTGCTTCGTCCATCGAACACGAACCTTCGACAGCGCCGATGAGTTCGCGATATCCGAGTGCTTGACGGGCGGTACGAGACAACCCACCTGGCCTCTGCAGCAATGCCCTCACCTCGTTGACGAATCCGTTCTCGATCATGCGATGCACTCGTTGCTCCACGCGTTGCGATAACAACTCACGGGACCAACGCAGACCGATCTGCTGCGTGTCGATCGGTGGATAGGCCGACGTTCCTGGACCGAAGCTGCTGAATGCACGACCGCTACCGAGGCACACTTCGAGTGCTCGTACGATCCGGCGTTGGTTGGTGGGCTCGATCTTTGCAGCAGCGTCAGGATCGAGTTCGATCAACCGACCGTACAACGACTGAATGTCGGCCACCGCCTCGAGTTCGAGACGAATCTCGTGCCATTCGCCGGGCAGGGTGAGGTTGTCGATCACGGCGGTGAGGTACATGCCGGTGCCAGCAACCAACACCGCTGTACGGCCGCGCGCGCCAATACCGGCGAGGGCATCGGCGGCCGCGCGCTGGAAGTTTGCAACCGTGAAGGTTTCGTTCGGCTCGACAAGATCGATGCAATGGTGAGCCACCGCACGCTGGTCGGCCAGGGACGGCTTGGCCGTGCCGATGTCCATTCCCCGGTACACCTGCATCGCATCGACGGCGACAACCTCGACGTCGTCGCGTTCGGCTGCGAGTGCCATGGC
>JAYTWP010000392.1:0-5045 GCA_043743395.1 Actinomycetota bacterium
CCATCGGCAAGCAGCGTCACACCGATTCGAGTGCAGTAACCGGCCATTGCTTCATCGACAGAGTTGTCGACGACTTCCCAGATGAGGTGATGGAGACCGGCGAGTCCCGTGGACCCGATGTACATGCCCGGGCGCTTGCGAACCGGGTCGAGTCCTTCGAGGACCTGAATGTCCTTGGCGCCGTAATCAGCGCTTGGCTGGTTGGACGACTTGCCCGTACCGGTGGCGTCAGTCAATGACACAGGAGACCTCGTTCGTCATGGGTAAAGAGCACTGAATGGCTCAGAAACGGTGGCTTTTCGCGGCGTGAACGACGTGCCCAACACACGGCGATGCGAGTTGCGAACGGAGCCGTTGAGAGCTCGTGTGACAGCCGTAATCGCAATACCAACAGTCTACCAAAGGGGCATCACAAAGATGTGATTTGACGATGGAAATACATGTGGTTCCGTCAGACCCTCTATTTGGGTCGGAAACAGCCCAAAATCGCTGTCTCAGCGGGGTTTTACGCGAATATCGAAACGGGATACCTCTAAACCGGCTACGGACCGCAGGCGTGCGATCACGTCACCCTCCAAAAACCGTAATTGTGTCGCCCAGCCCGGCTCGTCAACCTCCACGAGAAGGCGGTCTCCGTCGAGCTTCACGGGCCGAGCATGATCGGCTACCGCCTCGCCCACCGCGTCGACCCATCGATTGAAGAGTGAGCCCATCGAACGAGCATCGTTCGCGCCGCCGCGCAGCCCCCGCACAACCCCATCCATGCTGTCGCGTAACGGCACGGGTTCGTAGCTCATGACAACACCGTACCCTTGCTGATTCGTAGCACTCTGTCGGGTCGGGCCTCGTCCGGCAACACGCTCGCTGTCGTGATGAGCACCTGTCCCTTGGGCAGATTTGCGAGCAAGGCCGTTGCGCGCGAGGCATCGAGTTCGCTGAGCACATCATCGAGCACGAGAATCGGTGGGGTTCCCACTTTGTCCGCGACGAGCCGGTGTGCAGCGAGCCGCAGTGCAAGTGCCAGTGAACGTTGCTCGCCTTGTGACGCATGCGTGCGCGCCGGAAGACCATTGAGCCAGATCTCGAGATCATCACGATGCGGACCCACCGTGCTCGACTGTCGCCGAACGTCGTCAGTTCGGGCGGCAGAGAGCGCGCTCAGCAGGCCGGTTCTGCGCCAGGCCGGCTCATACACGAGTTCGACGGGCGTTGGTGTCCCAGCGAGTTGTTCATAGGCCTCGATCACCATCGGTGTGAGGCGTGCCACCAACGTCGCACGCGCATGGCCCAACTGCTCGCCACATTGCGCAAGCTTGGAATCCCAAACATCGAGGGTGAACGCGAGTTCGTCGTTGAGCCGACCACTGCATTGCTTCAGCAGACTGTTGCGTTGCTTGATGATTCGGTCAATCTCGAGCCGGAGCGAATCATGTTTCGTTGCAAGTGCAACGAGCGTGTCATCCATCAAACGGCGTCGGTCGCCCGGACCTTGCTTGATCAGCGCAAGATCATCGGGTGAGAACACCGATACGCGAATCACGCCGAGCAACTCGCGAGACCGACCGAGCCGTTGGCGGTTGATCATCACCCGGTTGCGCCCGTTGCGGTTGATCTCGGCTTCAATCAGCATCTCGCGTCCATCGTCATGCAGGACATGCGCGCGAATGACTGCCGTGTTGACACCGTGGCGGATCAGCGCATCGACAGGTGCACCCCGAAACGACTCGAGTGTCGCAAGATACCCAAGTGACTCGGCGAGGTTGGTCTTACCCTGGCCGTTGTCACCAACAATGGCTGTAGTGCCAGGCACGAAATCGAGTTGTGTCGCCGCGTAGTTGCGGAAGTCAACGAGTTCCAACGACCGCACGAGCACGTCGGAACGTTACCGTGCGGCAATCGTCGCAGGTCTGAGCACGGGACTTACGGGACGCGCACAGGCATTAGCAGATAGAGGTACTCGGGCCGTCCAACTCCGCGCAAGACAGCTGGCTTCAATGCATCGAGTGTTTCGAGTGTCACTTCGTCGCCTCCGACCGCCTCCACACCTGCCGCGAAATAATCGGGGTTGAAGGCCACAGTGAGTTCTGTACCTTCGAGAACGGCATCAAGTTCTTCAACCGCGTTGCCCACGTCTTGAGTGATCGCAGTAAGCCGCAGGCTGTCGGCGGTCATCTGCAGGCGAATCGGCGTCGCGTCGCGAGCCAAGATCTTGACACGACGAATTGCTTCCATCAGTGGGTCGCGGGCGACGGTCAACTTGTTGGGGTGGCTCGGGGGGATGAGTTGGCGATAATTCGGGAATTCGCCTTCGATGAGTCGAGTCGTGAGTCGAGTCGCACCAACCTCGAACGTCGCTTCACGTTCGCCTAAACGAAGCGTGAGTTCGTTGGCGTTGCCCACGAGTCGAGCCAATTCGCTGAGTGCACGTCCGGGCACGAGGACCTTCTGATCGGCACCCAACACGCTGGCGCCCGGAAGGTCACGGACTGCCAGCCGGTATGAGTCGGTGGCGACCATGCGGAGACCCTCGGCTTCAGCCGTGAGCAACACGCCGGTGAGTATCGGACGTGCTTCATCTGTGCTGGCGGCACGCACGACTTGGCGAAGAGCCTCACCGACCTCGGCACTCGGCAGTGTGACGGCACTTGATGCGGGAGACGCCAACCGTGGATAGTCATCAAACGACAGCGGCCGAACGGCGAACTGCGACCGACCACCCGAAATCGATACCTCCTCGCCGTCCACGGATACTTCGACTTTGCCAGCGGTCATCGAGCGCACGATGTCGGCAGCAAGACGCGCCGGCAGGACAACTCCTCCGTCGCGCTCGCCTCCCACTTCGATCTCGAGTTGAATCGTCAACTCCAGATCGGTTCCCGTGATCGTGAGCTTGTCACCGACGAGCTCGAGGCGCAGGCCTGAGAGAACCGGCAATGTTCCGGTACGGCCTGTGGCAGCACGCCCCGCAGTGGCCAATGCGTCAGCCAAGACATCGCGCTCGCAACGAAATTTCACGATGCAACCTTTCCCACCAGATGGTGATGTATCAAAGTAATGGTATTAATAAGGCCTGGGGATTGTGGACAACACGGCAATCCTGCAGCGTAGGGGGCAAATCACAATGTGCACGGCTATCCCCAGCTGTGCACAGGTTTGGTCGGTCACCGCTGCCTGCCCGTGGACAACTTCGCGTTGTCCCCGTCTTGTGACCCGGTGTCCACAGCAAGTTCATTTGGCATATGCACAGCCTTCATGTTCGTTCGTTCAGCCCTTCTTCAGTCGCTGAACCATGTCGGTGACCTGGTCGTATACCTGTTTGCGTTCGCTCATCAGACGCTGAATCTTCTCGACTGCATGAATGACTGTCGTGTGGTCACGTCCACCGAACAGCCTGGCGATTGCCGGGTAACTCAAGTCGGTGAGATCTCGGAACACGTACATTGCGATCTGGCGGCTGGTGACCAATGGCCGCTGTCGGCTCTTGCCTCGGAGCGCCTCGACACTCTGACCGAGAATGATGGCCATTTCGTTGAGGAGCTCTTCGTCGGTGCGAGCCTTGGCAGCGCTGTCGGTGAGCAAATCGCGAAGCAGTTGTTCGGTGAGATGTGTGGTGATCGGCACCCGGTTGAGGCTTGCGTACGCGGTGACCCGAATGAATGCACCCTCGAGTTCACGGATGTTGTTGGTGATGTTGGACGCAATGAACTCGAGCGTCTCGGCCGGCACCCGTGAGTCGTCTCGGTCGGCCTTGTTACGCAGAATGGCGAGGCGAGTCTCCATGTCGGGTGGCTGCACGTCTGTGATGAGGCCCCACTTGAATCGGCCACGCAGCCGCTCTTCCAGAGTGGGTATGGCATCTGGCATGCGGTCCGACGAGATAACAATCTGTTTGTTGGCGCCGTGCAGCGAGTTGAAGGTGTGGAAGAACTCTTCTTGCAGGCCCTCTTTGCCTTCCATGAACTGAATATCATCGATGAGAAGTACATCGATGTCTCGGTAGCGGCGCTTGAACGACGCGGTGGAGTTTGTTCGAATGGCATCCACGTACTCGTTGAGGAACGTCTCCGTGCTGACGTAGCGCACGACATCGTGCTGATAGTGACGATGCACGTAATGACCGATGGCGTGGAGCAGGTGCGTTTTGCCGAGGCCGGCGGCGCCGTAGATGAAGAGCGGGTTGTAACTGCGCCCGGGGGTTTCAGCGACGCGCTGCGCAGCGGCAAGGGCGAACTGGTTCGATTGCCCTTTCACAAATGTGTCGAACGAGTACCGCGGGTTCAGTCCAGCGATGTCGGTCGGATCATGCGCGCTCGATGAACGTGAGCTCATCGGGATGGAATTGTTCGCGCCTGCTATGTCGGCCGGCTCGGCATCGGCCGGCTCGCGTTGCTCATCTGCGCCGTCGCTGACTTGGACGTCGACCACGAAAGTGACACTCGCATAGCCGATTTCTTCGAGCGCATCACGCACGAGCGGTAAATACCGCGACATGATTCGATCTCGTAGGTGTGAATTCGGCGCACTGACACGTAACTCTGCGCCGTCGCTCTCGAGGGGTACGACATCTTGGAATGTCGAGAACCAAACGGCTTCGGAGACCTGGGCGCGCAGCAGTTGGGCTACCGCTGTCCACAACTGCTCATGGTCGTTCACCTGCGACTCCTCTACCTCGGCTGAATTCTGTCCACATCATTGTCCACATGGTGTGGACAAACAAAATCTGGCAGCAGGACGGAACCGACGACGCTAGCAGCAATCTCATGATCTGATTTACGGACCGCTGAGGGCTGCCAGGTTGTGCAGCGTCATCCGATGATTTGTGTGAGTTGTCAACGTAGTTGCCAAGTTCTAGTGCGTCGCCGTAGCCTGTTGCAGTTCTGGCGTTAGCTGCTCGTAGCACGCGTCAGGGTCGACGACTTTTCTGCGGCACCTCCGGTGTCGCCTTTCGAGGAGGTTTGCGTTGAAGCGCACCTTTCAGCCCAACAATTTGCAGCGTGCCAAGAAGCACGGCTTTCGCGCCCGTATGAGTACCAAAGGCGGCCGAG
>JAYTWP010000393.1:0-3301 GCA_043743395.1 Actinomycetota bacterium
GCCATGGTGCCGATGCTCGGCGAATACACGATCTCGTATCGGTCGAGAAGGTACGTCGTGCCATCCCACAGGGCATGGAATGGCACATCGTGAAGCAGGGTGTCGGGGACGATCACGATGCGCGTCGGTTGGGCGTGCGCCAGAAGGCCATCGAGCGGCGAGATCAGTTCTTCGTACAAGGAACGCAGCACCGACTTTGTGGAGAGTTCCATTTGTGCGAGGTGTCGCTCGACGACCTCGTGACCGAATCGAAATCTGTCCCACTGACGACGGAGGCGTTCGAGGAGGTCGGTGACCGTGGCGACCGAGGACGCATTTGGCACGATCTGAACAGACGAGCCATCAAGGACAAACGCGTGCAGATCGTTTCCCGCACGGGCATAGCTGATCAGCGTGGTCCCTGGCTCGAGGGTGGCTGGCTCGAAACGCGGCGCGCCCGAGGCGGCCGGTGATGCGTCTCCAAGCCTGTTGAGTCGCGCGATCTCGCGTTGCGCCTCGAGGTCGTGAACACGTTGCCGCAGCACGTTGCTGCGGTCGCTGTCGGGCGCCACTTGCCCGGAAAACAACTCGCCGTACAATGCGCGCAGATCGGCGTCGACGGAATCGTTCGTGGAAAGTGGAGCGTGTGCTTTCCGATCGATCAGGCCGCTGACAACATCGCTGAGCGTGCGCGATTTGGCCTGCTCGCAAACTCTGAGCGCCTCCGACGGCGATTCGCCACGTGCGATGAGGACGGACAGGAGGTCCTCATAGGGCGACAGCTTGTCGTCGAGGAACCGAGTGCGAACGAGTTCGTGGCCGAGTTCGTCTCGTAGGTTCTCGACGTGTTGCACGGCGATGCGCAGGGTTGTTTCGGCTTCCTCGAGGCGGCCCCGTGCCATCAGGCTTCGGCCGAGCGAGTGGTAGGCGGAGGCAACCAGCGGGGCTAAACCGAGATCCTCGGCCTCGTCCACGACAGCTCGTACCAGTTCGAGGGTGGGCTCGGACGCGGCCCCGTCGGTAGTGCTCGCGTCGACGAATTCGCCCAGCAGCAGTTGGGCGCGCACACGACCAGCGGTGCCCGGTTGCGCAACGTCGAGCGCTCTCTGCAGCGTTTGGCGAGACGTCTCGAGCTCGCCCTGTGCATGCCGAAGCCGTGCTTCGTCGACGAGAACCTCAGCGAGCCACGATGACTTTCCGGACCGAGTAAATTGCTCAGATGCTTCAGCGAGTGAATCGATCGCCTCGGCATACCGCCCGGTTCGAGCGAGGGCCAGTCCCTGCCCCCACCGCGCCCGCGCCCGATCGATGATCCAATCGGTTCCGTGCATGAGTTCGACCGCGTCGGCAAATGTGGATACAGCTTCGGGGAGCAGGTTCAGCGCGAGATAGGCGTGTGCGGCGACGAGCAGACGAGTCTGTTCGCCGCCAGGGGAGGAGATGCCTTCGAGCGCCGATCGGGCCTCAGCGAGCGAGGCGAGACACTCCTGGTACTCGCCTCGGTGGAGTTGCACTTCGGCGGTGTTTGCCAAGGCCAGCACCAACAGCGCCCTGTACCCGCCTTGGCGGAATGTGTCCGCAGCGCTGCGTAGTGCGTGCAGCGCTGCTGCATGTTGACCAATGGTCAGCAGCACGAGGGCGCGGTCATAGGTGACCTCGGCAAGTGATCTCGAGTCGCCGAGCGAGTCATACCCGAGTTCGGCAGCGGTGTATTCGTCGAGGGCCTCAGTGAACCGTCCGGAGAGTTCGAGGCAGAGTCCAGAGTTCTGATGGGCTGCGGCAACGAGTTGTGTCATGGCCGACGCGTCGGAATTGTGCGAGCGCGCAGCTTCGACGATGATCGCACGGCATGCATCGAGCGCTTCGTCGTGCCGTCCCATCTCGTTCAAGGCCTGCGATCGTCCGAGATTCGTGCGCAACGCTTCGGTGGCGCGGCCGAGCGTCTCGAAGCCAGCATGCGCGGCTGCAATGAGGACGAGGGCGTCGGTCATCTCGCCGGCGCCAGCCTTGGCTTGAGCCAAGATGTACGTGGCACGTGGCACGGCCACTGGTGCTCCGGCTAACGCGGCGCAATCACGGGCGAGTTCCGCGAGACGAGTGCCGACAGCGGGGTCATCGCGAATCAATGCGGCGGACTCGTCGAGGAGTGCTTCGAGTCCTGCTTCGTTCATCATGCCGAGCGCCGTCAGCATCTGCGTTGCATCGCGTCGGTCGAGCACGGCGAGCTCGCGGGCGGTCACTCGGTCGATGCTCATTCGTCTTGGAGGGATTCGAGGATCGATCGCATTTTCTCCAGGCACCTCGCTCGCGTCGGTCCAATACTGCCGAGTGGTATGTCGAAGTCGATCGCAACCTGTGCGTACGAGGGCGCAACGTCGTCGAAGTAGAGCGCAGTGAGCAGATTCCGACAGCGGTCATCCATCTTGACGAGGCCCTGATGGACCCACTGCAGCGCCTCGACTCGTTCGGCCGCGCCGTCCTCGGTGGTGGCTCGGTCGAGTTTGTCGTCATCGGTTGGCGTCTCCCGGCGGCGCCGTTCGACGAGGCGCCACGTCTGTCGGCGAGCGACCGTTCCGAGCCAGGCGCCGAGACGATCCTCGTCCGTGATCGAGTCGAGGCTACGCACCAGCGCGGCGAATGTGGTCTGAACGACGTCGTCTGCGTCGGTGTGCGATAGGCCGAAGTTCAACGGGATCGAATACACGAGCCGTTCGTAGCGGTCAAGAAGCGTCTGCCACGCCTTGCGATCACCCGAACGGCACGCACGAAGCAACGAATGATCCTGCTTCATGCCACCCCCTTGATCATCGACACCCGCGGGCAAGACTATCGGGCAGCGAAGTGCTGCCTGAGGAACGCGGGTTCAATCGGGCGCAGGTGACAAGCGGGGCAAGACAGTTAGACGAGGCGAAGACTGGCGGCGATATCTATGCGGCCGTAGCCGACCGTACCGACTCGCGTGGGATTGAGTGCATCGATGGACCGAGCCCCCAATCCGATCGCGCTAGAGATGCCGGCGGGCGACAGCAGCGGGTTACGCGAGAGCAACAACGCAGCCTCTCCTGCGACCCATGGTGTCGCCATCGAGGTTCCGCTGTTAGAGGCGTAGCTATCAGCCGGGAACGCGTATGTGCTGTGGATGACCTCACCCGGGGCAACAACGTCGACCCACCGACCGAAGTTCGAAAACGTCGAGACGATGTCGCCGCTGCCGACGGAGCCAACGGCGAGGGCCTGTGGAGCTGCTGCGGGATACATCGCCCGATCGGCACCATCATTACCAGCCGCAGCAACCACGAGAACACCCTGTGCTGTAACGGTG
>JAYTWP010000394.1:0-2869 GCA_043743395.1 Actinomycetota bacterium
TACTACCTCATCTTCACGTCGTTCGTGCTGTTCACAGTCACCTTCGTCGAGCAGCCGAAATGGGAGCGATCGACTGGTACTCAGCTCGAGCACGAGATCTCCCGAATCGGCGGGATCCTGTTGACCATGGGGGTGCTGCACGCTGCCAACGTGGTCGCCCTTCCGATAATCGGGCGGCTGCTGTCGAGCAACAAACGGCTCGACAACTGCAAAGCCACAGCTGCTGGACCCGCGACCCCGTCTGGATCGGCGCCGCCAATCGGGCCGGGAACATGGATACTTCGCGTCGAAGCGGTGCCTGACCCGGGTGCCGCTGACTCCAACACGTAGCGGGCAGCGAACACAAGGTCCCGGGGCGTGTCACCCACGCGCTGGTTGCGTTCGTCTGTCTGTCCGTGAGGATCAACTGGCCAAGCTGCACAACAACCCGTGCGGTCACTCTCGGCGCGACGCCTTTGTTCGTCGGTGCGAGTTGCACGGGCGACGACCGGTCACAGGCGTCGCCAAGCTCGAAGCGGGTGCGCGTCGTGCTCGACTACAGCCCGACACTCTCAGACGCGGGCGCGCTGCTCTATTTGGCGTCGGTCCCTGAGGTCGAACTATTGGCCGTCACCCTCCCAGGCACCGGCGAATCGGATTGCGACGTAGGGGTGCGCACCACCCGATCACTGCTCGCCATCGCCGGTCGACCAAACGTGCCTGTCGGCTGCGGGCGTGACGCACCGTTGGTCGGGCATCGTGACTGGCCCGAAGAGTGGCGCGCGGAAGTGAACCGGTGCGGTGACGAGATGCTCGCGCCGGTGGGCGTGCTGCCTGCCCTCGACGCCGAGCCGCTCCTCGTCGACACGCTGAGCCATACATCGACCCCGGTCACCATCGTCGCCGTGGCCCCGCTCACCAACCTGGGCGTCGTGCTTCCTGCACATCCCGAGTTCGCCGACATGGTCGCGGCCATGAACGGCGCCGACGGCCGCCTCAGCCAGAACACCAGCGACGTCTACACCAGCCTCGAAACCAGCGCGCTCAGCCCGCGCGAATCAGCCTCAGCCTTTGTGGATGGGTTCCTCGATGCCGTCGACACGAATGCGAGAGAACTCAAGTCGATCACGCCACCTGCCACGATCAGGGCAGTCCACGCCGAGTACCTCGAGATCCTCGCCCAGGTTCTTGACTCGAAGGAAGAACTCATCGCAGCACTCGCCGAAGCCGCTGGGGCCGACACGGCAGAACTTCTCCAGAACGCCACGGCGATGACGTCGCTGCCGGGGCTGTTCGACCAGCAACGCAAGCTCTGTCAAACCCTCGAGGACTACTCGTTGCGCCACGATGGGCCACGCCCCTGCTCATCGGCCGCCGACCAATGACGCCCGACGACGGAACCATCGCAGCGCAGCCGACGTCGGTCGCCAACAAGGAAACGATCCCCGTGGATGGGTCACCCACAACACCTCGGCGAGTATCCCGACTGCGCGATTTCGCGGTGGGGCTCCTCGGTATCGTTGCCGCGTTGGCGCTCGGTGTTCTGGCTCGATTGTGGATGCGGCTGATCGCTGTCCGCCCCGAGTTCACCTGGGCAGGAACGCTCGGCATCATCATCGGCTTCACCATCTTCGGTCTTACGCAATCGCTTGGTGCGCTCGCCCGCCGTCGCGGTTGGCGGCCGTGGGCTACGCGAGTGACACGCGGTGCGGGCGTCATCGGGATGCTGCCGCTGTTCGTCGCGGCGGGCGCACAGATGATGCCGACGGTGGTCTTCGGTGGACTGGCTGTATGGCAGGTCGACTGGCCAACACGCGCCCGCGTGGTGTGCGCCGTTGTCGCCGCGCTGCCCGCGCTCTTCGTTGGTCACGGAATCGTTGACGATTTCGGTCGGTCGCTGCACTCGTTGGCCGGCGTCGCCGGGATGCTCGGGGTCTACGCCGCCATTGTCTGGGCAACCCGACCGACAATGAGCCGGCCAATTCATGGCGCGCGCCCAGTCACATCAACGGCTTGACCGGATTGCCGGCTCACGCCCGTGCCGCAGAACTAGGTACGCAGCAGACGATCTTGAACGACCGCAACGTTGAGGTGTTGCGAGAGAACCGGGAACCCACCGGCGGTCACCCAGGTCGTCGTGCGCGTTCGAGTAGGTGCCGTGTGCCATCATCCGCCCATCACCGTGTGCGCCGCCCAGCTTCGGCCGACGCCGCGGCGCAGCATCGTGGGTCGCTGACTGAGTGTCGCGCTGATCGCCAGATAAACTTCTGAGCCGCTGCTCGAGGTGCACTACAGTTTGGTCATGGATGAAGGCGATGTCGCCCTTCGGAATTTGACCTACCGGTTGTTCGTTGAGTTGGGTCGCGCTCCCACGGCAGCCGATGTTGCCGCTGCCGCGGGGTCGAGCGCGGGAGCCGTTTGTTCGGGCTGGGAGCGCTTGCATGATGGGCATGCGTTGGTTCTGCAGTCGGGCCTGACAGAGCTGCGGATGGCGAACCCGTTCTCGGCGGTACCGACTGCGTATCGGGTGCTGGCCCGGGACCGTTGGTGGTATGCGAACTGCGCGTGGGATGCATTCGGCGTGTGCGCCGCGCTGCACGCTGACGGCCGTATCGAGACGTCATGCGCTGACTGCGGCGAGTCGATCGCCATCGATGTGTGCGACCAGCAACCTGACGATCAGAGCGTGCTGTTCCATTGCCTGGTCCCGGCGTCGCACTGGTGGGACGACATCGTCTTCACTTGAGCAACGATGAACCTCTTCCGGTCGGAGGAGCACATCGACCGCTGGCTTGGCGGGCGTGTCGCAGGAGCGACGATCTCGGTGACGAAGTTGAGCGAAATGGCACATGCCTGGTGGGGTGATCGACTCGATCCCAACTGGCGCCCG
>JAYTWP010000395.1:0-1689 GCA_043743395.1 Actinomycetota bacterium
GCAAAGGCGGCGGGTTGCCCCGTTCATCGTGTTGGCAGTCGCAGTGATCATTGGAGGGTTGTTCTTCATCCTCATTGGTGCCAAGACCAACGAAGCCGAGACCGCCGATTCCCCGTTGCTCGGGCGACCCGCGCCAGTGGTGAAAACCACCACAATCGATGGTCGTCCATTCGATCTGCAACGGCGCAAGGGCAGCTGGGTGGTCCTCAACTTCTTCAACTCCACGTGCGTTCCGTGCATCCAAGAACATCCCGAGCTGCTGAAGTTTGCGACCGAGCAGTCGCAAGTGAGTGATGGCGCCGAGCTGTACACCGTGGTGTGGGACGACAATCGCGGTGCCGTGCAGAAGTTCTTTGCGGCCAACGGTGGCACATGGCCGATCCTCACCGACGACGATGCCAGCATCGAGGTCGCGTTCGGCGTCGCAAAGGTTCCCGAGACCTGGATCATCGATCCCAACGGTTTTGTCATTTTCCGCCACCTCGGCGGCACGACCAACGATCAGCTCACGCGCCTTCTGGCCCAGGCAAAGGCGGCGGGATGAGTGTGTCGGTGAACAAGACACTCAAGCGATGGCCTGGTTGGCTTCTGCTTGTGGCAGTCGTTGTGGTTGCACTCGCGATCGGCTCTACGCGTTCGTCTGGGCCGCTCACCGACAGCGACCGAATCGACAGCATCTCGCAACGGCTGGCGTGTCCCACATGCGAGGGTGAGAGCGTTTATGAGTCGCAGGCTTCGGCTGCGCGGGGCATCAAGCAACAGATCAAGCGGTTCGTCGAACAAGGCACGGCCACCGACGATCAGATCATCCAGTACGTGCAGAACCAGTTCGGTACCAAGACATTGCTCGTACCGAAGGCATCTGGGTTCGACGCACTTGTGTGGGCGTTGCCTGCGTTCGCTCTCGTGATCGCGATCTTCGGGCTTGTCGTCGCATTCCGGCGATGGAAGTCAGCGGCCGACATCGTGCCGACCGACGACGATCGAGCCCTGGTGTCGGCTGCACTGAAGGAGCAGGACGAACAGGATTTGCACAATGGATCCTGATCGTTTGGCTGAACTCGAGGAAGAGCGTCGGTTCTTGTTGGGTTCGTTGGCCGATCTCGAACGCGAATATGAGGTCGGCGACGTCGAAGACGCCGACTATCACGTGCTCCGCGACGGTTACACAGCGCGCGCCGCGGTTGTGCTGCGCAACATCGAGCAGGGTCGATCCGCGCTCCCCGAGCATGCACCGCGCAACTGGTGGCGGCTCATCGGTGTTGGCGTTCTCGTGGTGGTCATCGCGGTGGTCGCCGGGTGGTTGGTCGCGAGGTCGTCTGGCCAGCGTCTGCCCGGCGACACCATCACCGGAGGCACGTCTCCCGGCCGCACGGCCGTGTTGCTCAGCGAGGCCCGCGCCTTGCTCGGTTCAGATCCGTCCGGCGCATCAGGGCGCTACCTCGAAGTGCTCAGTATCGACCCCGAAAACGCGGAGGCCCGCACCTACACCGCTTGGCTCCTCGCGATCTCCACACAGAACCAAAGCTCGGGCGACGCGGCCGCCACGCTCGCGGTTGCCAAGAAAGACCTCGAGCGGGCGATCGAGATCGACCCGACATTCCCCGACCCTCACTGCTTCCTGGCGGTGATCGCAGCGCGCTTCGAGAAAGACGAGGTGATGGCCAAGGTACGTGCTCAAGAATGCCT
>JAYTWP010000396.1:0-4171 GCA_043743395.1 Actinomycetota bacterium
CTCGCCTACGAACGAACTCGAACCGACATGAGTTCGTCGAAAGATCGACCCGGACGTGTGCATGGTCGAATCGGTGAGACCTGCCCCGAATGCTCAGACACCATCCGCTCCATCTCGTACAGCAGCTACACCGTCGCGTATTGCCCAACCTGTCAGACGGGGGGCAAGGTGCTCGCCGACAACACGACGAGCAAGTTCTTGAAGTAGGGGCCACCTTCTCGGGGACGCCTACGCTGCAAGTCATGCCCGTTCATCTTCGCGCCGAACCCAGTGACTATGCCCCCGCCGTGCTCGTACCCGGCGATCCCAACCGCGCGCGCCATATCGCCGAGACGTTCTTCGATCCCGGCTTTCGCTGCGTCAACGAAGAGCGCGGCATGCTCGGCTACACCGGCGCGTACAAAGGCGTCCCGATCAGCGTGCAATCAGTCGGAATGGGTGCAGCAAGCGCAGCGATCTATTACAGCGAACTCATCCAACTTGGCGCGCAACGCATCATCAGGGTTGGCACCGCGGGTGGCCTCAAGCCCGGGCTACGGATGGGTGACACACTCATTGCGCTCAGCGCGACAGCCGACGACCCGACCACGGCCCTGCTCACACACGGCGAGCCACACGCTGCCACCGCCACGTGGGAACTTCTCGAACTCGCTGTTGGCTTCGCTCGCGAAACACAGGCTGGCGTCCACGTCGGCCCGGTGGTGAGCAGCGCGTTGTTCTACGACACACGGGAGGGACTGATGAAGCGCTGGCGAGAGCGGGGCCACCTCGGGGTGGAAATGGAAGCATCTATCCTCTACACACTCGGTGCGATCCACCACATCCAGACTCTGGCGATCATGACCGTCAGCGATCTCATTGAAGACGACGGCACCAGCGAACGGATCACCGATGAAGAACTGAAGCAAGGCGTCAACGCCATGACCGAGGTGGCCTGCCGGGTCGCAATCGCCTGAGCAACTGCCATGCACGACAATCATCTCATCACCGAACGGCGGCTCGAACGCTATCTGCGTGAGCGCATCCGACCCGCGCGCTACGGCGCCGCTGCCCCTCTCAAGGTCACCGCCTATTCGGCGCCGGGCGAGCCCATTTCGTTCGATGACGCAATGTTGGCAATGGTCGATGGACTCTTCACGCCATTCGCGATCGGCACCCCCTATGGACCGCCGTGGAGCACAACATGGTTCCATTGCATCGCTACCGTGCCGCGTGAATGGAAGGGAGCCACCGTCGAGGCACGCATCGATCTCGGCTTCGGTCTGTCACCCGGGTTTCAGGCTGAGGGCCTGGTGTGGGGTCCAAACGGACCGCTGCGTGCGCTCAATCCGCTGAACCACACGATCCCGCTGCTCATTGCCGCGAACGGCGGCGAGGAATTCGAGTTCTTGGTGGAAGCTGCCGCAAATCCAATGGTATTCGCGCCGCTCTACCCAGCATCGCCGAACGGAGACCCACAAACGCTGAGCGACGCCCCGCAGTACGTGTTGAAGCGTGCCGAGCTCAGTATCTACTACCCCGAGGTCGCCGCATTGGTCTACGACCTCGACGTCCTGGGAGCCCTCATCAAGGAGTTGCCGCTGGACGCGCCGCGTCGCCCGCAGATCACACGCGCCATCGAATACTCTCTCGACGTTTTGGAACTGACGAACGTTGAGGCAACAGCTTCCGCGGCGCGGGCCATCCTCGAGCCGATGCTCACTCGAACGGCAGTCGCGAGCGCGCATCGCGTCAGCGCGATCGGCCACGCACATATCGATACGGCCTGGCTCTGGCCGTTGCGCGAGACCGTGCGCAAGTGTGCGCGCACATTCAGCAACGTGCTCGATCTCATGACACGCGAGCCCGAACTAAAATTCGCGTGCAGTCAGGCGCAGCAGCACGAATGGATGCGCGAGCGGTACCCCAACATTTTCGAGCAGATGGTCGAGCAAGCAGCCGAGGGACGCTTCATCCCCGTGGGTGGCATGTGGGTGGAGGCCGACACCAACCTGCCGTCAGGTGAGTCGCTGGCGCGTCAGTTCTTGCACGGCCAACGATTCTTCGAGGAGCACTACGGCATCACCTGCGACGAAGTGTGGATACCGGACGTCTTCGGTTACCCGGCCAGCCTGCCGCAGATCTTCGCGCTCGGTGGAGCCAAGTGGTTCCTCACCCAGAAGCTGAGCTGGAACAAACAGAACCGGATGCCCCATCACACGTTCTGGTGGCAGGGCATCGATGGCACACGTATGTTCACGCACTTCCCTCCGGTGGACACGTACAACGTGTCGATGCAACCGGCACAGCTCGCGCATGCTGAACGCAACTACGCCGACCACGGCGGCGGCTCGATGTCGATGGCGCCGTTCGGGTTCGGCAACGGAGGCGGCGGGCCAACACGCGACATGATGGAGCGCTATCGGCGCATGCGCGATCTCGAAGGCCTGCCACGCATGGTCATCGAATCGCCCGCCGAGTTCTTCGAAGCCGCAGAAGCCGATTACCCAGATGCCGCGACATGGGTGGGCGAGCTGTACTTCGAGATGCACCGCGGCACGTACACATCGCAGGCCAAGACGAAGGCCGGAAATCGACGCAGCGAGGTGCTGTTGGGCGACGTCGAGCTGTGGTCATCACTGGCGGCGACAAACTCCACAGTCGCGCCAGATGGCTTCGCGTACCCTCTCGCCGCGCTCGAGCTGGCGTGGCGCGAGGTGCTCACTCTGCAGTTCCACGACATCATTCCCGGGTCGTCCATTGCATGGGTGCATGACGACGCAGAGGCCGCATATGAACGTCTGAGCGTCACACTCAGCGACTTGCGTGATGACGCGCTTACCGCGCTTGCGCGCAACATCGGCGGCGATGTGTTGCTCGCCAACTCGGCGCCCGACGATCGCATTGGTGTTGTCGAGATTGCCGTAGCTCTCGCTCCGGCCTCGCTTCCAGCGAACGCACAATTGCTGCACAGTGGCGATCTCGCTGTGTGGGCCGACCTGCCAGCAATGGGTGTGGCCGGCGTTGCGTGGGCCGACCTCGCGCCATTCGGGAGTCTTGCTGGCGTTTCCGTCGTCGAAGCAGGCGACACCGTCGAGCTGTCGAACGAATTCCTCACCGTCAGCATCGATGCCGATGGCCTGTTCTCATCGGTGTTCGACAAGCGCACCAACCGTGAGGTCATCAAACAGGGCCATCGCGCAAACGTGCTCGAGCTATCGGCGGACCACCCCGTGGAATACGATGCTTGGGACCTCGACGATTACTACGCAAAGAGCACACACGAGCTCATCGGCGTCGACTCGATCGAGATCGTCGATCGTGGCCCACTCGTGGCAGCTGTCGAAATCACGCGCAGCTTTGGCGTGTCACGCATCGTTCAACGCATTGTCATGCATGCAGGCTCCGCACGAATCGATGTGGTCAACGACGTCTCGTGGCACGAGCGCGAAAAGGTACTCAAAGTTGCAATGCCCGTCGATGTTCATGCAGAAACTGCGGCCTGCGACATCCAGTTCGGTCACGTGCACCGGCCAACGCACTCGAGCACCACGTGGGATGCAGCCAAGTTCGAGGTATGCGCGCATCGATGGGTCGATGTCTCCGAATCTGGTTACGGCGTCGCGTTGTTGAACGACTCGAAGTACGGCCACGACCTCCATCGGGGAGCGCTGCGGCTCACCTTGCTACGGGCCCCCAGCTACCCCGACCCCGATGCGGACCGAGGCGATCACCACTTCACCTATTCGCTGCTGCCACACGTCTCACGATGTACTGAAGCCGACGTCATTGCCGAAGCGGCTCGCCTCAATCAGCCCGTCGTCGCCGCTGCGAGTACTGGCGCGCCACTCGGTGCCTCGCTCAGCGCGGTGCGATCATCGAACCCAGCCGTCGTCGTCACTGCCGTGAAGCAAGCGCAAGACGGCAGCGGGGATGTCGTCATCCGCTGTTACGAGAGCACCGGTGGCCGAGCCAGCGCACGAATCACAACGGCATTCACCGCCAGTCAGGTTGTTGTGTGCGACTTCCTTGAACGACCACTTCTGGCCGAGGCCTCCGCCGCGTCCTTCGACGCCGCCACCAACTCAATCACAGTCGCGCTGAGACCCTTCCAAATCATCACCCTGCGCCTCACCAAGTAACGCATAGAGCGAGCAAGTTCTCATGAAAGAGGCAGGGCGGTCAGCTGCCG
>JAYTWP010000397.1:0-6763 GCA_043743395.1 Actinomycetota bacterium
TGCCTTCGCGAAGGACGAGTTCGTAGGCGCGGCAGCGATCGCTGCGGTCGGCGAGGTCGAGTCGCGGGGAAGGGCCGCTCCACCACAGGTGAAACCCAGGTGTCAACACCCGGAAGGTGTCGCCGATCGGTAGCCGCCACAATCCCGAAGGCACTGCATATGGGCGTCGCCCGGTCGTCCACGACCACGTGACGGGCTGGGCGATGTCGATCGTGGCGCCGGTCGCCTCGAGGGTGAGCACTGCTGTGCGCCAGCGTGGTTCTCGTCGGCCGGACTCGAACGCAGCGATGTTCGGGCGGGCCACGCCGCTCAGTGCCGAAACCTCGGCCTGTGTCAGACCCGCGGCGCTACGAGCCTGCGAGAGCACCTTCGCGAACGTCATGGAATGTATCGTATCCGATACATTCCCAATCGGTGTCGTCGCTGGCCAGCAGGGTCAGACGAATCGATTCAGGGTTTCCTAAACTGTAGACGGAGGTTCGAATCCTTCCGGGAGCGCTGAGAAAGTGGTTGTGAGCGGGACGTTCGTGTTTTTGCAAGAACTGTTCGGCTGAACCGTTCGTCTCAATCGACTGCGAATTCGGAGCGCGGTTGGGAAGGCAGTGGGAAGGGAAGGGCCGCCCCTGGCAGATCGGTCGTGACCGATTCGCCCTACGGGCGTCTTGGTCCTTCGGGCCCAACGTCTCAGCACTGAGCTGATTGCTTCGACTGCGACCTGCAGCCTTGTGCGTGATTCAAGATCCCACGCATCGCGCTGTGATCGACTCTCGTGCTCATGATTCCGGGATCTGCTTCGGTCGGTTTTGGTCGGCTCGGATTGCTGTGAGGCGGTCGATCAGTGCGGGCAGCGTGAGTTCGTCTTTGGTCCGTCCCGCTGCGGTCTTGGAGCGGACGATGTCTTCCAGCGATGCCAGACGGGCATCGACTGCACCGACTCGGACGATCACCGCGGAGCGCACCAGGTCGTCGTAGCCGTCGGTTCCATCGGGGCGGAATGCGAGATCGAACGGTCCGTGGTCGGTGTTGAACGTTGCAGTCGTGACCCGTTCTAATCAGTCGGCGACGCCGGTCGCCTTCGCAAGGTGGGCACGCAGTTGGCGACAGCGATGGAGCGTTGGAACCGATCGCTCCCTACTCCGCAAGCACTGTCACAGCAGGCCGCTGTAGGCGCCGCCATCAACGTGAATCTGAACTCCCGTCAGAAACGCGGCTTGTGCGCTGCACATGAAGGCCACGATTGCGCCGAAGTCTGTCGGATCGCCGAGCACTCCCATCGGTACGCCAAGTGCAATAGCATCGGGCGAGTTGCCATAGAGCGATGTCACCCGGTCCGTTGCGTGGAAACCGGGCTGGATGGTGTTCACCGTGACGCCGTCGCCGGCGACTTCGGTTGCGACGGTCTTGAGGAAGGCTGTGGCTCCCGCTCGGGCAGTGTTGGACAGAATAATCGTTGCCATCGGCTGGCGGACCGACACCGAGGTGATCGCCACGAATCGACCCCATCCATGGTCCCGCATCATTGGCACGGCCGCTTTGCACATGCCGACCACGCTCATCAAATTGAGGTCAAGGGCGGGATGGTATGCCTCGACAGGAGTGCTCGCGAAGGTGCCCGCTGGCGGTCCACCGCTGTTGGCGACGACGATGTCGAGTCCGCCCAGTGCCTCCGTGGCCTCCGCGATGAAGGCGGCTCCGCCTCGCGCATCGGAGATATCGCACACCAACGGTATGCAACCGTGACCTATTTGGGCTGCCGCGTCATCGATCCGACCCTTATCACGGCCGCAGATGACGACGTGCGCTTCCTCGGCCACAAGCGCTGCCGCGGCCGCAAATCCCAATCCGCCGGACGCAGCTGCAACCGCTGCTCGACGACCCTTCAGTCCTAGATCCATTACACGACGCTACAGCTGCACCTTTGTGGCCCGCCACGTTTCCCGACTCAGCAAGAGCCGCTGCGACAGGCGATGGCGAGAGTGGGATATTGGCACGTGCCGCCTGGCGCCGCGGATGACGGACGCCATGGTCGTGCGTCACCTGAGATATTCTCTGGCACGCGGGTCGGAAGTCGCGCAGCATCCGAAGGAGCAGTGGTGGTTGTCCATGTCCAGGCAAGCTGACGCAAAGGCGTTCAATGCAACTGTTGTCGTTGGCAACCCAAAGCCGGCCTCGCGCACTAGAGATGTCGGCGTCGCTGTTGCCCGGGCGTGTGCGCACCACTTCGCAATCGCGGATCCGGCCATAGACGTCGTCGAATTGAGTGAACTGTCGTCGTCCCTCTTCGGGTGGGGCGCCCCGGCCGTTGCGGCGGCAAAGCAACAGGTGCTCGGTGCGGATCTGGTGATTGTCGCCTCGCCTGTCTACAAGGCGTCCTACACGGGGCTGCTGAAAGCCTTCCTTGACCAGTTCGGTCGGGACGAACTCGGCGCATTGGCGACCGTTCCGCTAATGGTCGGCTCGGGGCCGGCACACTCCCTTGCCGTCGAAAGCCAGCTCCGTCCGGTGCTGGTCGAGATCGGTGCGTCGTGCCCCACCCGGGGCCTCTACATTCTCGAGAGCGAGATCGGTGATGTGGAGTCACCGATTGCTGAGTGGATGAGCGTTTGGGGCAACGCGCTCCGAGCGGTCGTCTCCTGTCGTTTCGGCGCATGACGCCCCCGACCTCGTCGTCACGGGTGGGACGTAGGCGGCGGCAGCAGATCCTCGATGTGGCGGCCGAGTTGTTCGCGGAGCGCGGCTTCCATGGCGTCACCGTCGACGATCTCGGTGCCGCCGTAGGTGTGTCGGGTCCAGCGCTCTATCACCACTTCGCCAGCAAGGAGGAGCTCCTCGGTGAGATGCTCGTTAGTATCAGTGAGTATCTGCTCGATGGTGGACGGTGCCGAGTAGCTGCGGCCGCAGGACCTTCCTCTGCGCTCGACGAACTGCTCCGGGGGCATATCGAGTTCGCGCTGGATCGCACCTCGCTCATCACGGTGCATGTGCGCGAACTCGTTCACGCCCCTGAGCTTCAACGCAAACGCGTCCGCGCCCTCCAGAACGAGTACGCAGAGCTGTGGGTCGACGTCCTGCTTCAGCTCGACCCACTGCTCGATCGGCGAATCGGCCGTGCCGGTGCCCATGCGGTGTTCGGTCTGCTGAACTCCACGCCGCACAGCCGGCGCGCGAGCCGCGAGGTGATGGCGGGTCTGTTGTTCGAGATGGGTCATGCTGCGCTCGACACCCTTGATCAGATGAGCGGGCGGGAGGCCACAAACCGCAGCGCGCTCCGCGGCATCGATTGAGTCATCGGTTGACGAGCTTGTCCACCAGTTCCGTCGTGCTGGTGGCCCCATACTTGCGCAATAGATTCGACCGGTAGACTTCGATCGTGCGGTGGCTGAGTCCCAGGACGACGCCTATCTGTCTGCTGGTGTGTCCTTCGATCAACAGTGCCGCCACATCGCGTTCGCGGCCGGTCAGCGCGACACCGCTTTCGGCCACCATGGGTCGTTGGGCCGACAGGTCCTCGAAGCTCCAGATCCCGGCGTCGTGAGGCGACTGCGGATCGAGCGCCCGCCCGATGACGTGGCACCAGAATAGCTCGCCTTTGGGGTTGCCCGGCTCGCGACGCATGATGCGCTCGTCGGAGTACCGCCCGCGTCGGTCGAGGTTGAGGGTGATCTGATCCCCGGTTCGTTCGAATTGCTCGGCGCTGGGGTAGAGGACCTGAAGCGACTGGCCGATCAGTTCGTCGCGCGGGCGCAGGAACATCGCCGCCAACTCGTGGTTGCAGTCGACGATCATTCGCCGGCGTGACAGGACCAGGCCGATGGGGGCAAGCTCGAACGCGGCCCGATAATCCAGTCTCACTATGATTCGTACATACTACGTAGGTGGCTACGTAGTAGCGTGACACCGGCGACCACCGCACACCGAACGATTGGCAGACGCATGAGCAAACTGTATCCGACGGCTTCGGAAGCACTCGCTGGGATCATCCATGACAGCCAGACGCTTGCCGTTGGCGGCTTCGGATTGTGCGGCATTCCCGAAGCGCTGATCGATGCCCTCCGCGACACGGGCGCCACGAACCTCACGGTCATCTCCAACAACGCCGGCGTCGATGGGTTCGGTCTCGGCAAGCTGCTCGAAAGCCGCCAGATCGCAAAGATGATCTCCAGCTACGTGGGGGAGAACAAGGAGTTCGAACGCCAATTCCTGGCCGGCGAACTCCAACTCGAGTTCACTCCGCAGGGCACGCTGGCCGAGAAGCTACGAGCGGGCGGTGCGGGCATCCCGGCCTTCTTCACCAAGACCGGCGTCGGCACGTTGGTCGCCGAAGGCAAGGAGACGCGTGAGTTCGACGGATCTGTCTACGTCATGGAGCGTTCGCTGGTTCCTGATGTCTCACTCGTCAAGGCCCACACGGCCGACGCCTCGGGCAACCTCGTCTTCCGTCGCACGGCACGCAACTTCAACCCCGCCGCCGCAATGGCCGGCAAGATCACGGTCGTCGAGGTAGAGCACCTGGTGCCCACCGGTGCGATCGATCCAGACGACGTGCATCTTCCCGGCATCTACGTGCACCGCATCGTCGTCAACGAGCACCCCGAGAAGCGCATCGAGAAGCGCACAATCCGCGAGCGTGTCGTGACACAGCCGAACAGAGAGCAGGGTCAGCGATGAGTTGGACACACGCGCAGATGGCGGCGCGCGCCGCGCAGGAACTCCGGGATGGGTTCTACGTCAACCTCGGCATCGGCCTGCCAACGCTGGTCGCCAACTTCGTCAGCCCCGATATCGAGGTGTGGCTGCAGAGCGAGAACGGCATGCTCGGTATCGGCCCGTTCCCGTACGACGACGAGGTCGACCCCGACATCATCAATGCAGGCAAGGAAACAGTTACCACCATGCCAGGGTCCGCGATCTTCGGATCTGACCTGAGCTTCGCGATGATCCGTGGCGGCAAGGTGAACCTCAGCATCCTCGGCGCCATGCAGGTTAACGCTCGCGGCGATCTGGCCAACTGGATGATTCCCGGCAAGATGGTCAAAGGAATGGGTGGCGCGATGGACCTCGTTGCCGGTGTTGCCCGCGTGGTCGTACTGATGGAACACGTCGCCACGAAGAAGGACGGCACCATCGATCTGAAGCTGGTGCCAGAGTGCACCCTGCCGCTCACCGGCGTGGGGGTCGTCGATCGGATCATCACCGACCTCGCCGTCATCGACGTAACGCCTGGGGGCCTGCAACTCATCGAGCTGGCCGATGGCGTCACACGCGACGAGGTGCAGGCGAACACCGGCGTCCCGCTGTTGTAGCACACGCCGGTCGGGGCCAAGCTGGTTTGGCTGAGCTGACCAGGGCTCAGCTGACCGGTAGCCCGAGTCCGCGTGCGATCACCAATTTCTGGATCTCGCTGGTTCCCTCACCGATCTCAAGGATCTTCGCGTCGCGGTAGAAGCGCGCGATCGGGTTCTCCTCGATGAAGCTGCTGCCGCCGAACACCTGCGTTGCCACACGGGTGGCCGTGACGGCGGCCTCGGTGGAGTACAGCTTGGCCATGGCCGCAGCCTGGGTGAACGGCCGGCCGGTGTCCTTCAGCCATGCGGCTTTGTACGTGAGGTTCGATGCGTTCTCGACCGACACGGCGAGATCGGACAGCGCGAAGGCGATGCCCTGATTGCGGCCGATCGGGCCGCCGAACGCGTGGCGTTCGCGCGCGTACGCGGTGGCCAGTTCGAGACAGGCGCGGGCGCAGCCGAGCGCGAGGGCGGAGATGGCAATCCGACCGTCGTCGAGGATCGCGAGAAAGTTCCGGAAACCCGTACCGGGGGCGCCGAGCAGGTGGTGATCCGGCACGGTGACCGCATCGAGTGACAGCCCGTGGGTGTCGCTGGCGTGCCAGCCGAGCTTGCGGTAGGCGGGCTCCACGGTCAGCCCCGGCGTGCCCGCTTCGATGACAAAGCTGGAGATGCCATCGTCGGTGCGAGCGGTGACGGTGATGATGGAGGTGATCGGGGTGCCCGAGTTGGTGATGAACGCCTTGGTGCCGTTGATGACCCAGTTACTGCCATCCAGGTGCGCCTTGGTGCGCGTGGCGCCGGCGTCGCTGCCTGCATCGGGTTCGGTGAGCCCAAATGCGCCGAGGGTCTTGCCCGCCACGAGGTCGGGAAGCCAACGTTGTTGTTGTTCGGGCGTGCCGAAACGGAAGATCGGATTAGCTCCCAGGCCGACGCCGGCTGACAGGGTGATGCCCATCGATTGGTCGACGCGGCCGAGTTCCTCGATGGCGATGCACAACGACACGAAGTCGCCGCCACCGCCACCCCACTCCTCGGGGAAGACCAGGCCGAACAGACCCAGATCAGCCATCTTCGCAACGGCGTCGAGCGGGAACACATGCTCCTCGTCCCATCGCGCCGCATGGGGAGCGATTTCCTTCTCGGCGAAATCGCGTACGACGAGGCGGAACGCCTCGTGCTCGTCAGACAGGTTGAAGTTCATCGGTTTCCGGTGCTTTCGTTGTTGGATATGTCGTCGACGGGCTCGATGACAACGAGTTGTTGGTTGAGCGCCACCCGGTCGCCGACAGCAGCGCGGAGCTCGGTGACGATGCCATCGAACGCGGCTCGCAGCGTGTGCTCCATCTTCATCGCCTCGACCACGATCACTGCCTGTCCGGCGGTGACCAAGTCGCCGGACGCGACCGGCGTTGCCGCGACGGTGCCGGGCATGGGGCTGGTGATCGCGCCACCGTGGTGGGCAGCGGCCGATCCGC
>JAYTWP010000398.1:0-5844 GCA_043743395.1 Actinomycetota bacterium
AGGTCGAACGGCCCCTCACTCACCAGTTCTTCGGGCGCGTTGCCGCGGCGATTACCGGCGACGTAGCAGGTGCTGACGGCGACGAGATGTGGGGCAACGCCGAGGTCGGTGAGGGTCTGGGCCACGCGAGTGGGACCGAGCAGGTTGATCTCCACGGCGGTATCGAGCGGCGAGTCGAACGCAACCGCAGCGGCCGAATGAATGACGAGGTCACAGCTCGCCAAGATCGCGCGATCGCCTTCATTGAGTCCCAGGCCATCGGTGCTGACGTCGCCGTTGACGGTGATCACACGCCGTTCGAGCATGGCATCGAACGGTTCCGCGGCGGCGCGCAGTTCGTCCTTGAGCCGATCGAACGCGTCGTTCTTGAAGATCTCGCGACGGGCGCGTTCGGGTGCGCCACGTTTTCCGCCACGGATGAGGAGCACGAGTGTGCACTCAGGGACACTGCGCAGGAGTCGCTCGACGAGGGCTGTGCCGACGAAGCCGGTGGAGCCGGTAATGGCGATGCGCTTGCCCGCCAACTGCTCAGCAATCATGGCTCGTCAGCCCCGCGATCGTTTTCACGGCCCCTTTTCTACCATATGGTAGAGAGCGATGGTAACCCGCCGTGGAATGACCCGAACAGCGATACTCGAAGCGAGCGTCGACCTCTTCGGAAGCCGCGGGTTCGCGGCGGTCTCACTCGACGACATCGCCAGCGTTGTCGGTGTGGCCAAACAAACGGTCCTGTACTGGTTCGCCTCGAAAGATGAGCTGCTCGATGCGGTGCTCGAACAGACCGCGATCGAACTCGCAGCCGTTATCGAGGCCGCCGTGCGTGCTGCGCCCGACGAACCTCTGGCGCGTATCGAGGCAGTGATCAAGGCAGTGCTGCGGCCCGCAGTGCGCCGGCCGGCGCTGTTGGGGCTGGTGCGCGAGGTCAGCCGGTTGTCGCCCGAGCACGCCGAGCGGCTCACCAGTCGCGTGCGTCCGTTCGTCCGTCGCGCGACGGACTACCTCGCTCAGGAGATGATGTTGGGCCGACTTCGGGTCGCAGATCCTGGCCTCGTGGTGGCGCTTGCGTACGCGACGGTCACTGGTATCGCGACCGAGCCAACTGCGCTCCAGGCGGTGGAGTGGGAGGCAACCACCACGGGGCTTCGTCGGCTTCGCCGCGAACTCACCGAATTTCTGCTGGCAGCGCTGCGTCCCTGAACGAACTTAGCGTTTGGTGTTGTGCCGGCGCCGACGGTGGCGATCGAAGGCCAGTTCGATGAGCGTGTCGACGAGGTCGGGATAGGTGAGGCCACTGCTTTGCCACATCTTCGGGTACATCGAGATGGGCGTGAAGCCGGGCATGGTGTTGACCTCGTTGACGAGGAATCCTCGCCCGTCCTCTTCGAAGAAAAAGTCGACGCGCGCGAGGCCATCGCACCGGAGCGCAGCGAAGATTCGCACGGCAAGATCGCGAACGGTCGCGGCCTGCTCGGCGGTGAGCGGTGCCGGAATCAGCAACTGTGCGCCGTCGTCCAAGTATTTGTCTTCGTAGTCGTAGAAGTCATGACCCGGAACGATTTCGCCGGGCACACTGGCACGTGGCTCGAGGTTGCCGAGGACCGCAACTTCAATCTCTCGCCCCCGGATCGCTTCTTCAATGACGACCCATTCGTCGTAGGTAAGCGCATGCTGCACGGCGGCTTGCAACTCTTGCGCCGTGTTCGCTTTGCTCACCCCGACTGAGGACCCCATGTTCGACGGCTTGACGAAGACAGGGAGCCCGAGAGTCTGCACGACCTCGAAAAGACGGTCCGTCGTGATCTCGTGTTCGCGCAGACTGACCCAACGGGCCTGGGCGATGCCGTGATGGGCGAGCACTTCTTTGGCAATGGCCTTATCCATGCTCACTGCAGACCCGAGTACTCCGCTGCCCACGAACGGCACGTCCATGAGCTCGAGCAGGCCCTGCACTGTGCCGTCCTCGCCGAGGGGCCCGTGCAGGAGCGGCATCACGACAACGGGCCCATCGGCACTCGCTGCGGTGAGCATTGGTGATGGCGACAACGTGTCGCCGACGGCCTCGAGACGATCGGGCAACGTCGCCGAGCCCGCAGCCAATGCAGCGATGGCCGCCGTGGCGAGCTGCCAGTTGCCCTCACGATCGATGCCGATGGGGGTGATGCGATACCGCGATTGATCGACTGCTTTCAACACGTGCGTCGCGGTGACACAGCTGACGTCGTGCTCGGCCGACTGGCCACCGAAGATCACGATGAGGTTGATCCGCTGGTCGGCCATGTAAGAACGGTAGCCGTCGCTGGCCGGCTGCACAGGGCATCGGCCGCTACGGTGCTGGGATGCGGTTGATGGCGAGCGACGTGGCCGAAGCGACAGGCGGAACCCTCTGCGGACCCGACGTCTCACTCGACGGTGTCTCGTTCGACACTCGTTCGCTCCGAGCGGGCCAGCTGTTCGTTGCGCTCGTCGCCGAGCGAGATGGGCATGAGTTCATTTCGGCCGCGCTCGCGAGCGGTGCCCCGGCCTACCTCACACAACGCGAGCCAGGAGCTGGCACCGCGATCGTGGTCGCCGACACCGCAGAGGCATTGCTGCGCTTGGGGCGATGGGGACGCGATCGGATCGACGCACGCGTGATCGGCATCACCGGTTCGGTCGGAAAGACGAGTACAAAGGATCTCGCGCGCGCGTCTCTCGCCGCTGGGTTGCGTACCGCCGCGAGCGAGAAGAGCTTCAACAACGATCAAGGGCTCCCGGTGACGATCTTGAACGCGCCCGACGACACCCAGGCGCTCGTGCTGGAGATGGGAATGCGCGGCTTTGGTGAGATCGCACGGTTGTGCGTTGTAGCACAGCCACAGATCGGCGTCGTGACATGCGTCGCTGAGGCCCACACCGAACTCGTCGGCGACATCGACGGCGTGGCCAGGGCCAAGAGCGAGTTGGTGCAGTGCCTACCGGTATCCGGCGCAGCGGTGCTCAACGCCGATGATCAGCGTGTGATGGCGATGGCGGCGTTGGCATCATGTCGAGTTGTCACGTTCGGTCGATCGCATGCAGCAGACGTGCGCATCGATGCGCTCGAACTCGACGATCTCGCCAGACCTCGATTCACGCTGGGCACACCGTGGGGTGCGGTGCCCGTGCGTCTCGCCGCGAGTGGAAGTCACATGGCGATGAATGCTGCTGCTGCGCTGGCCGTGGCCGGTCTGTGTGGAGTCGACCTGCACGATGCCGCGGCGGCGCTCGGCCAGGCCCCGCTGTCGCCGTGGCGGATGGAGATCACCCGTAACGCTCGGGGTGTGATCGTGATCAACGACGCATACAACGCGAACCCGGCATCAATGCGTGCAGCGATCGACACGTTGTCGTCGTTGCACGTGTGCGGGCGCCGGGTCGCGATCCTTGGCACGATGGCCGAGCTCGCTGATCCGGTCCGCGATCACGCAGACATCGCTGCGCTGTTGGCGCGCAGTGACATCGAACTCGTGCCGGTGGGTACCGACCTGTACGGCGCGCCTGCGTGTGACGACCCTGTGGCTTTGGCGATGTCACTCGCCGGCGACGACGCCGTGCTCATCAAGGGCAGTCGCGTTGCGGGCCTGGAGCGGCTCGCCGCGCTCATCGTCGGTCAGTAGTTGTGTGGGCCGGCGGATGAGGTCGGTCCACCAGCTGAGGACGATGGCGGCGCCGACGGCCACGAAGAGAACGGGCCGCGGTCCGACGCGGTCGACCACAGGCCCGAACGTGAGCGCTCCGAGCGTGACGGTGCCACCGAACGCCATGAACCACAGTGACATCACGCGTGCGCGCTCATGGTCGTGCATGTTGGTCTGGAAGACGGTGACCATTGGGGTGACGGCCATGAAGTAGAAGAAGCCGAGCGAGAAGCTGATCGGTATGGCGAGCAGAGGCCCGCGTGCCAGAGCGAAGCCGGTCATGCTGACGGCGAACCCGCGGAACGCGAATGTGATGAGCTTGCGGCGATCGAAGCGGACGAGCACCGATCCGCAGGCGAGTCCGCCGAGGGCTGCGCCAAGGCCCCACGTGGCGTACAGCCACTTGTACATCGCACTGCTTGAATCGATACCGAAGTTGAGTCGAGCGATCGATGGGAACAGGCTCACGTACGGCAGACAGAAGAACGAGAACGCCGTCATAGCGAGCAGCATGCGCGCGAGGACGCCGCGTTGGCGGGCGATACGAATACCGACGAGCAACTTCTGCATGCCGCGCTCGAGCGACTCGCTCGTCACGTGAGGGATCGTGATCATGACAATTGCCGCCACAGCGAACAGGTAGGTGGCGGCGTTGATCACGAAGATCTGTGGCACGGTGACACCGAGCCCGATGAGAGCCGCGGCAAGGGCGGGGCCGATGACGCGAGAGCCGTTGAGCATGACCGAGTTGAGGCTCAGTGCACCGGGGAGGTCGTCCCGACCGATCAGGAGAGGGATCGAGGCCTGCATCGCCGGGGCGCCGAGAGCGTTGAAGATGCCGATGCCGAGTTGGACTGCAAAGATCGCCCACAGCGATGAGTCGCGGGCGATCAGAAATGCGATGGCGACGGCGAAGACCATCTGCATTGCTTGGTTCGTGATGAGCCACGGCCGACGCGGGAAACGATCGGCGAGCACGCCACCGGGTATCGACAACAGCAGAAGGGGTCCGAGTTGTGCGAAGCCCATGATCGCGACCCACGTGGCTTGGTGTGTGCGTGCGTCGATGTAGGCCGGCAGTGCGAGGTTCTGCATCCAGGTGCCGATGTTGCTTGCGAACAGGCCGATCCAGATGATCCGGAAATCGCGATAGCTGAATGCCGCCCTGGCGGTACCAGGACGAATTTTTGGGTTGGTGTACGGCGCGGAGAGGGTTGTGCTCATCGACTTCTGCAAGCTGGAGTGACCTCACGATCATAGTTGCATTGCACAACTATCTCCGTGGACTGGCGCACTGTCCCACGTTCTCGCGCCGGTCGGTTGTCACACTCGACGCGGTCATCGAGACCGGTCGACGTGCTCAGGCGCCAAGGATGAGGTCGGCGTACAGCGCGAGCGCTTGCGGCGGGCCGCCCACCAACAGCGTCGTGATGCACGTCTCGTTCCAACGCTGCAACTCGTCCTTGATCTTGGCCACAGGACCCACGAGCGCAACGTCTTCGACCATTGCGAGTGGAATAGCTGCGGCGGCCTCTTGCTTCCTGCCCTGCAGATACAGGTCCTGCACCTTCAGCGCGACATCTTCGTATCCCATGCGCGCGAAGACCTCGAAGTGGAAGTTTGCGCCTCGAGCACCCATGCCGCCCACGTACAACGCAAGAAACGGGCGAACGAGGTCGGCGCACTTCTCGGTGTCGTCGCCGGGCACGATCGTGACCGTCGAAGCAACCTCGAACCGGTCGGCTTTGGTCGGGTCACCGCTCGCCGCAAAGCCTTTGGCGAGGCACTCGCGATAGAACGAGTCTTCCTTCGGGCTGAAGAACAGCGGCAGCCAGCCATCACAGATCTCGGCGGAGAGAGCCACGTTCTTGGGGCCTTCTGCTCCGAGGAAGATGGGGATCTCTTGGCGCAGTGGGTGGATGGTGCTCTTGAGGGGCTTGCCGATGCCGGCGCCGCCTTCGTAGGGCATGTTGTAGAACTCACCGTGGTGATTGACCGGTTGCTTGCGCCTCACGATCGACCGCACGATCTCGACGTATTCGCGCGTACGCGCGAGGGGTTTGGGATACGGCTGCCCGTACCAGCCCTCAACCACTTGGGGGCCGCTGGCCCCGAGACCGAGAATGAATCGACCCCCGCTGAGATGATCGAGTGTCATCGCCGCCATCGCGGTGGCGGCAGGGGTGCG
>JAYTWP010000399.1:0-1671 GCA_043743395.1 Actinomycetota bacterium
GGCCTTGAGGTATCCGACCGGACCAATGACCTCGAACAGCAGTCGGAACGACTCCTGGTAGAACTCGGTACCGAACACTTTCACCGACGACGCATCGGCGACTTCGAGACCGCCCTGGGTCGCTGTCCACGCAACTTTCCAGTTGATCAAGCGCAGGAACTCGATCTTGGCGTGCACCTTGGCCAGGTTGATCTGCACCCATTCTTGATCGATGATCCGCCGGCCGTCCGGCAGCAAGGTCTGCTTGGCCCAGTCGCGCACTTCGGTGTACGCGCGGTCGACGGTGCCGGTGGAGCAGAGTGTGACGCGCTCGTGGTTGAGCTGGTTCGTGATGAGTCGCCATCCGCCATCTTGTTCACCCACAAGGTTCTTCGCCGGCACCCGCACATTGTCGAAGAAGACCGCATTGATGTCGTGCTCGCCGATCAGACTCAGTGGCTGAATCGTGATACCGGGGGTGTCAAGCGGGAGGATGATGATGCTGATGCCTTTGTGCTTGGCAACCTCGGGGTTGGTGCGCACGGCGAGCCAGCAGTAGTCGGCACCGTTGGCCAAGCTGGTCCACATCTTCTGCCCGTTGATGATGTACTCCTCGCCATCACGCACGGCACGGGTCTGCAGGCTGGCGAGGTCAGTGCCGGCATTCGGCTCGCTGTAGCCGATGCAGAAGTGAAGATCGCCGGCAAGGATTTTGGGGAGGAAGAAGGCGCGTTGCTCCTCGGTGCCGAATTGCATGATCGTTGGTCCCACGGTGTTGATGCTGAGCATCGGCACCGGTGCACCCGAGCGCATCGACTCATCGAAAAAGATGAACTGTTCGATTGGGCTCTTGCCCTGACCTCCGTACTCCTTCGGCCAGCCGATGCCTGCCCAGCCGTCGGCACACATCTGCTTCCAGACACTTCGCGTCTTGGCTGAGATGCCGTGACCCTGTGACAGTTCGGCCACGGTTTGCGGATCGAGCAATTTGTCGTAGTAGGCCCGAAGTTCTGCGCGAAGCGCCTCTTGCTCGGGCGTGTAGCCAAGTTCCATGCGGCGAACATAGCCGGTTTCTGATGACGCGTCAGATACGGACGACGCACGAGACAAACCGCAGCCACGGCTCATGTCAGTATTGCGAAATGGGTCCATTGAGTGGTTTACGAGTGATCGAGTTGGCGGGTCAGGGACCGGGGCCGTATTGCGGAATGGTCTTGGCCGACTACGGATGCGATGTCGTTGTCGTCGATCGACCGAGCGACGCCGAGCGTGCCGACACGAGCAAACCCGCCACGAATCTGTTCATGCGCGGCAAGCGTTCTATCGCGCTCGACCTCAAGCAAGCCGCCGATGCGGAACTGCTCCTCACACTTCTCGACGACACCGACGTTTTTATCGATCCGTTCCGACCGGGCGTATGCGAACGGCTCGGTATCGGCCCAGACATCGTATGTTCGCGCAACACGCGCATGATCTACGGCCGCATGACCGGCTTCGGACAAGAGGGTCCGCTCGCGTTGGCGGCCGGCCACGACATCGACTACATCGCACTGTCTGGCGCCCTCTGGTTGCTCGGACGCGAAGGTCAAAAGCCCACACCACCCATCAATCTGCTCGGCGACTTCGCCGGCGGCGGCCTGATGCTGGCGTTGGGCATCGCCGCCGCAGCATTCGAACGAACGGTGTCCGGTC
>JAYTWP010000400.1:0-3288 GCA_043743395.1 Actinomycetota bacterium
AGTAACTGCGGCATGAGTTCGGCGTGGTTGGGCACAGCGATGAGTTTGCGCACCTGACGCCACAGCGCTGGCTGCCATCGTTGGTCATCGTCCAGCGGCACGACGGCGCCACGCTCATCGAGGGTGCCGTCACCGTCGTGGCCGAGGTACCACTGGTGCAACATGGCGGGACGGTTGTTGGCGTATCGATCGAACAAGTCAGTGATGCGACGCGCTGTGGCATAGCGCGTGTGTGCGGTGATCGGGTGAGGTGCCGCCCTGGTGGTGTAACCCGGCACGATCACAGCGCCGGACTCGAGCGCGGTGAGTACTGCCCATGTGAGGTGATCGATGTCCCACGGATCGTCGACATGTGCAGGTCGCCCCAGCGCGCGGGCGACGAACCGGCTGGGGAACAACATCTCGATATTCGCCGACACGCCATCGTGGCCAATCGTTGTGCCGAGCCGCAATGCCAGTTGCTGCTGCAGCCAATCGCGGATGCCAGCGGTTGGTACGGCAAGTACTTCAGCGGTGAAAGGGTCGGGCAACGCGACGCTGAGCAACGCTGCCAACGACTCGGTGAGTTCGACCAGGTGTGAACCGTGATGTATGTGTAGACCCACCCCGGTCCTTTCTGTTGCGAAGCTCTGATGCGAAGCCTGGCCAATGACAGCACGCCATCGACAGCGCTATTTGACCACATGGGTGTGTCGGAGTTTCCGGGGACGCCGCTGAGAAGCCGATGGCGAAAATGACGTACCCTTCGTCTGAGTGCTCGTGACGGTCAACCCGGTCACCAAATGTTCCGAAACAAAACCGTGCCGACTGCACCCGTGTACTACTCACAACGCGATCCCCGGAGGAACGAACATGTCCGACGCCATTACGAATTTCGACAAGCTGTACATCGATGGAGCGTGGATATCGTCCACGTCCACCGACACCATCGACGTGATCGACTCGATCTCCGAAGGTGTGATGGCAACCGTCCCCGCAGGAACCGCTGCCGACGTGGACCTGGCAGTCACGGCCGCGGTGGCGGCTTTTGAATCGTGGTCGACCACCCCGCCTGAGGAGCGCGCCAAGTACCTCACCCGCATCGGCGACGCGCTCGGAGCGCGTATGGATGAGATCGCGACTGCGATCTCGAAAGAGACCGGCATGGTCAAGTGGCTGTCGCAGATGGTCCAAGTCGGCCTGCCGATCAACAGCTTCAACCAAGCCGCATCGCTGGCCGAGTTCTATCAGTTCTCCGAGACGGTAGGCAGTTCGCTCGTGCTGCGCGAACCCATTGGGGTCGTTGCCTGCATCACACCGTGGAACTATCCGCTGCACCAGATCGCAGCCAAGGTTGCATACGCCATGGCAGCTGGTTGCACCGTGGTGCTCAAGCCCAGCGAGGTTGCGCCGATCGATGCGTTCATCCTTGCCGACATCATCAACGAAGTGGGGCTGCCGGCGGGTGTGTTCAACTTGGTGTCGGGTCACGGTCCGGTGGTCGGCGAGGCGATGGCCGCGCATCCAGGGGTCGATATGGTGTCATTCACCGGCTCGACCCGTGCAGGCAAGCGCGTAATGCAACTCGGTGCCGAGACGATCAAGAAGATCGCTCTCGAGCTCGGCGGCAAGAGCGCGAACATCATGCTCGACGATCTCGATCCGGTGGCATTCCGCAAGGCTGTGTCCGATGGTGTCGGCAAGGCGTTCCTCAATTCGGGGCAGACCTGTTCGGCGCTGACGCGCATGCTCGTGCCGCGCCACCGCCTCGCCGAGGCCGAGCTCATCGCGGGTGGTGCAGCCGAAGCAATGACGGTCGGTGACCCATTTGCCGAGGGCGTGCATCTCGGCCCGCTCGCTTCGGCCGCGCAGCGCGATCGGGTGCAGGGTTACATCCAGAAGGGAATCGACGAGGGAGCGACTCTGGTGGCAGGTGGCCTCGGTGCGCCCGAAGGGCTCGATGTTGGTTTCTTCGTTCGACCAACCGTGTTCTCGGGCGTCACGCCCGACATGACCATTGCGCAAGAGGAGATCTTCGGGCCAGTGCTGTCGATCCTTCCCTATGACAGCGAAGAAGATGCGATCCGTATCGCGAACGGTGTGGTGTATGGCCTCGCCGGCGGTGTGTGGTCCGGTCACAAGGCCCACGCCGAAGCAGTGGCTCGCCGCTTGCGCACTGGTCAGGTCGAGGTCAACGGTGGAGCGTTCAACCCCAACGCGCCGTTCGGCGGCTACAAGCAGTCGGGCATCGGTCGCGAATACGGCCACTTTGGCCTCGAAGAGTTCCTTGAGATCAAGAGCCTGCAACTCTGACCAACGCGTGGGAGTCGCCTGCCTCGGGCCATCTGCTTGTCAGGCCAGTTGTCGCAGGCGACTCTCTACGTCTTCGCGATTCACGTAGCCGCCGCACATCCGCCGCAGGCCGGTGAACGAGCCGCGCCCGTGCATGACGCGCCAGTTGTCGAACAACAACGCCTCACCTGGCGCGAGCACGTGTCGCCACTGCATTGCAGGGTCGTTGGCCAACATGTCGAACGCGCGTAGCGCCTCGTAAAACGCGATCATCTCGTGTTCGGGCAAGAGGAACGGGGCGCGGTCGTAATTGTTGAACGACACTTGCACGAGGTGTCCGGCATGGTCATGGCGAAACACCGGGCGAGCCGCCATGAGATGCGCCCCGTCACCGATGTATTGGCCCGGCACTGCAACTGTGGAGAGAGTCTCGAAATGTTCGGGCATCTCGGCGGCCATATGAGCAGCAACAGCGAACGCATCGACCATCGTGGATTCTCCGCCGGTGCCTTCGAACTGCAGGCAATGCAGCAACTGCACGCCGGGTGCGTCGTGGGAATAGGTGCCGTCAGTGTGCGGGCGCAACTCCAGGTTCGTGTACGCCGTGTCTGCCTTGGTGAGATCGGCGGTGAATTCCCACATGCCGCCGAAGATGGTCTCGCGCACATAGCCGATACGACGCAGGAGTGCCTCGGTCGCCTCGACGTTGGCGGGTGTGCCGACGGCGAGACAGAAACCATACTGAGCGGTCTTGGCGAGCCAATCAGCGACGCCGGCCTCGGTGTTCATGACGGCGGTATAGGGCACCATTGGAACTTTTGCACGAATACTTGCTCTGTCCCACAACGTGATGTCGTTGTGTGTCGTCGCGCGTGGCATGGCCGGTGTTCTGTATTTGGCGAGAAACGAGACGGGGAGAACGGAATTGGGGCTGTCGTCGCTCCATTCGAGATCGATGGAGTCTTCATCTAGCACGGCGTCCACGGCGACGAGATCGAGCGGTAACGCAGCGGTGAA
>JAYTWP010000401.1:0-8361 GCA_043743395.1 Actinomycetota bacterium
CCACAACGCGGGCAGGCCCCTGAACCACTCGACGAGGCCGGTTTCTTCGATCTCACCGCAAGCGACATTGCCGGGTCGATGCGCAAGCAGACCATCCGCACGCTTGAGGCGATGGGAATCCCAGTGGAATACAGCTTCCACGAAGACGCTCCGAGCCAGCACGAAATCGACCTGCGTCATAACGATGGGCTCAGCATGGCCGATTCGATCATGACGTTCCGGCTCGTTGTCAAGGAAGTCGCAGCGAGCCAAGGCGTGCATGCGTCATTTATGCCCAAGCCACTCGAGGGCGTGCAGGGTTCCGGGATGCACGTACACCTGTCGTTGTTCAACGGTGAGGACAATGCGTTTTACTCGCCAGACGACGCGTACAACCTGTCGCCCATCGCCAAGCAATTCATGGCGGGTCTGCTGTTCCACGCAGCCGAAATCACTGCGGTCACCAATCAGACAGTGAACAGCTACAAGCGTCTCGTGCCAGGGTTCGAAGCGCCGGTACACATCAGCTGGGCACGCAACAATCGCAGCGGCCTCATCCGCGTGCCCATCCCGAAGAAGGGCAATCCCCTCGCCACGCGGATCGAGTATCGCTCACCCGATCCGGCGTGCAATCCGTATCTCGCGTTCAGCGTCATCTTGGCGGCAGGCATGCGCGGCATCCGCGAGGGCTACGAGCTCCCCGCCGAGGCCGACGCCAACCTGTTCCAGCTCGACGACGCGCAGTTGGCCGAGCTCGGTATCGCGCAAATCCCATCCTCCCTCGGCGACGCACTCAAAGTGATGGAATCGTCGTCACTCGTGGCCGAAGCACTCGGTGATCACATCTTCGAGTGGTTCCTGCGCAACAAGCGCAACGAATGGCGCGCGTACAAAGCACACGTCAGCTCGTTCGAACACGATCGGTATCTGAGGTCGCTGTGAACCCGTCGGCGGAACTCTTGGCCGTTTTCCCCGACCCACCTCCCCCCGACCTTGCGCGCACGCTCGACCTCAGCGGTTACCGATGGAAGGCAGTCTCGGGTGCCGACGATGTGACGCGAAATGAGCCCACTGGCGGTTGGGCGGGCGCGGTCGTTGCATGTGACGCCGACCCCGAAGGTGCGTGGGCGCTGTGCCGTGCGTTGCGCAAGCGTGATGTCCCTGTTGCACCCCTGTTGGTGTTGCTCGGAGGCGGCCAGCTCGGCGACCTGAGTTTGCGTGACGACTTGTTCGACGACTTCTGCTTGTCGCCGTTTCATCCCATCGAGCTCGAAGCTCGCCTGAAGCACCTGCTGTACAACGGCAACGCAAGCGTCAAGGCCGACCTCGTCGAGTACAGCGCGCTGGCGCTGAACGTCGAGACATATCAGGCAGCGATCGAAGGGCGTCCGCTCGATCTCACCTATATGGAATACGAGCTGCTCAAGTTCTTGGCGCAGAACCCCGGCAAGGTCTTCACGCGAGAGGTTCTGCTCAGTCGGGTCTGGGGTTATGAGTACTACGGCGGCGCACGCACGGTCGATGTGCACATTCGTCGCTTGCGCGCCAAGCTCGGTGAAGAACATCAGAACCTCATCCAGACCGTTCGCAGCGTTGGCTACCGTTTCGGTCAAAGCCGCTGGGGTTAACCCCATACTGAACCCATGAATCAGACGTCACCGCTGGCCACCAACGATGAAATCGTCGTGTATTGGCGCCCTGGCTGCGGATATTGCACCATGCTGCTCGACGATCTCGATCAGCTCGACGTCGCCTACCGTCGCGTCAACATCTGGCAAGAGCCCGAGGCTGCAGCGGTGGTGCGTTCATTCGCGCGTGGTCACGAAACTGTGCCGACGGTGGTCATCGGGAACATCGGTCTCGTCAATCCCCGCGCCCATGATGTTCTCAGGGCAGCCTCGCTGAACTCGTCGCCGGACTGATCAGCGAACCTTGCGTCAGCGCTGCTTCCACAAGGTCACGGTCTCGGCCGCAGCTTGCTCGAGTGGTGTGGCTGCCAGGCCAAACGTTGACTCGGTGAGTGTGCTGTCGGTGATCCACGGCTGATCGAACTGGTACCAAGTCTCTTTCAGCTCGCGCATCATCGGCACCACCACTACAAGGAAGCCTCTTGTAACATCAACGCCTGAACCGCGAGACGGACCGTGTCTGCAAACACCAGAACGCCTTTCTTGTTGGGATGTATGCCGTCGGAACCCAACACCCTGGCGTCGGGCTTGACGCACTGTTGATACCAATCGCCGACCACCGCGTGACCGCGGGTGCGTAACGACTCGCGCAATTCCTGGTTGAACAGAACGCTCCCGGGAAGATGGTCGCCCCGATAGTTATCGATCCATGCCAGCGGCACGGTGGACGGAACAATGGCAAGCATCTTTGCGATCACCGCCCGATATTCGGCGGCGTCCTTGTATTGCCCCGCGTCGTTGGTGCCGAGAGCGATGGCCCACACCTCGGGCTGGGGACGCAACCCGGTGACGTAGGTGGCAACTTGGGTTCCCGACTTCGGCTCGTACTTGCCGCTGCCCACATCGATTCGGCGACTCTTTTCAGCATTGATCGCAACAGATAAAAACCCCATCCGCTTGAACACCTTCTCGAGGACGGGTTGAGCACCGACGGTGATGCTGTCGCCAATCATCACGATCGACGACGGCGCGCCTGGCGATGTGGAGACCGGCGACGTGTCGAGCGGCGGCTCATCGGTGAGTGGTTGTCGTGTGCGACACCCGGCCACGGTTGCCGCCGCAGCGACGGTCAAGAACGTGCGGCGCGTGATCAATGCAGCTTCTGAATTCGAGACGCAATGCGGTGATGATTGCGAAGGTGCTCCTCGAGGCGCACGCTGACCAAGTTTCCATCGCGCACGATGGCACGACCCGCAACGATTGTGTCTCTCGCCGCAACCGGCCCACACCGCAACCATGCCTCGATCGGATCAGCGATCGCGCCAGCGAACGTGGGACCCGTGAGTGACCACACCGCGATGTCGCCAACCGCTCCCACAGCGAGCGTTCCGATCTCGCCGATACGGCCGAGACATCCGGCGCCGCCCACCGTCGCGATCTCAAGAGCCATCCGGGCGTGACCCGCATCTGCGCCGTTGCGGAGCTTCGCAAGGAGCATGGCCGTGCGCGCCTCGAGCCACAGCGACGCGGAATCTGCCGACGATGAACCGTCGACACCGAGGCCGACATGCACACCAGCGGCACGGAGATCTACGACAGGGGCGATGCCGGACGCCAGAATCATGTTGCTGCTGGGGCAATGCGCGGCACCGACACCCGCGGCGCCCAGTCGCTGAATTTCGTCTGGATTTGGCATCACGCAGTGCGCCACCCATGTGCGAGAGTTGCACCAACCAGTGCGCTCGAGGTATTCCATCGGGCGACACCCGAACGTCGCGAGCGAGAAGGCATCATCCTCTGAGTTTTCGGCGAAGTGTGTATGCAGACGGACATCGAGACGTTCGGCGAGTTCGGCGGAACGAACCATGAGCTGCTCAGTCACGCTGAACGGCGAGCACGGCGCAAGCGCGATTCGAACCATGGCGCCGTGGCTGCGATCGTGAAAGCGGTGCACGGCGGCCTCGCTCTGGGCGAGGATCTCATCGTCGTCCTGCACCACGATGTCGGGGGGCAGACCGCCGTCCTTTTCGGAGAGTGACATCGACCCGCGGGTGGGGTGGAAGCGCAACCCGATATTGGTGGCGGCAGCGATCTCGGCAGCGAGCAAGTCACCGGCGCCATGGGGATGAAGGTAGAGATGATCGCTCGATGTCGTGCATCCGCTGAGTGCAAGCTCGGCGAGACCAACCCACGCCGAGGTGAACACGGCTTCCTCGTCGATGGCCGCCCACAACGGGTACAGAGTCTTCAGCCAGCTGAACAGCGGTGCTGATGTCATCGGGGGGTAGGCCCGCGTGAGGTTCTGGTACAGGTGATGATGGGCGTTCACGAGACCGGGCGTGACAAGGCAGTCAGTGGCATCGATGATCTCGTCGGCGGGTGGCACCGGCTCGGTGGACGCGCCGATGCCGCTGATCAGACCGTCTGTGATCGCAACCCAGCCGCCGGGCAGCTCGCGCCGTTGTGCATCGACGGTGGCGACGAGCAACGCGTTCCGAACGACAAGATCGACGCTCACGGTCTCACCGCAAGGAATCCAGAATGTCGCCCACTTCGGCAGCTGTCGTGAGCGGATTGACGAAGCAGAACCTCAGCACTGTTTCGTCCGCCCAGCTCGTTGGCACGACGAATGCGTGGCCGGCCATCAGTTCGCTGGAGCTCCATGCGTAGTAGTCGTCCGACGACCAGCCCTGACGACGGAACAGCACGATGGAGAGTTCGGGCTCGAGCAGTAGTTCGAGATGCGGGGCAGCGTCAATCATCCGCGCGACTTCGGCCGTGAGTTGCATGGTGACGTCGAGCGAGGTCGCATAGCGATCGGTGCCATAGGTGGCGAGACTGAACCAGAACGGCAAGCCGCGAGCCCGTCGAGTGAGGTGATGGGCAAAGTCGCTGGGATTCCATTCGATCTCGCCCGGATGGTCGCCGTGCAGCACGTCGAGATACTCGGCATGTTGCGTGTGCGCCGCACGGGCAAGAGCGGGGTCTCGGTAGATCAGCGCGCAGCAGTCAAATGGCGCGAAGAGCCACTTGTGTGGATCAACGATGAAACTGTCACATCGCTCGATGCCGTTGAACTTGGGGCGCTGCGTCGGCGAGCACATGGCCGCAGCACCGTATGCCCCGTCCACATGGAACCAGACGCCCATCTCGGAGGCAATCAGACCGACGCCCTCAAGGTCGTCGATCACCCCGGCGTTGGTCGTACCACACGTCGCGACGATCGCGAACACGCGGGCGCGGTCTTCGTCGTTGAGTTCGGCGACTGCGCGACGCAACGCACTCGCATCCAAACAACCTCGCTCGTCTGCGACCACGGCGAGCACATCGGCATCCATGGCCCGCGCAGCCGCAGCAATCGACGAGTGCGCTCCCGTGGACGATACGACGAGTCCCCGCACCCGATCATTTCGCCCCTCGGACAATCGCCGCCACTGATGCCGCGCGGCGATCAGCGCAGACAAATTGCCGTTGGTGCCACCGCTCACGAACACACCGCCGGCCCGAGCGGGCAGACCTGCGAGGTCCGACAACCAACGCAGCGCCTGGTTCTCAGCGAACACGGCGCCCGCACCTTCCATCCACGACCCTGCGTAGATGCTGCTTGCGCCGACGACCAGATCGAACAGAATCGCCGCCTCGGTCGGCGCGGCCGGCACGAACGAGAGGAACTTCGTGTGATCGACGCTGATGGTGGCCGGCGCAAGGACATCGCAGAAGATCCGCAATGCCTCGAGGCCGCCGATGCCGCCCGGCGTGATGGTGGGTCCAGCTTCAGCCATCAACTCAGCCGCGCTGAGGGCATGATCAAGGGGTGGGTCGAGGCGGACGCGGTACACCGCGTAACGCACGATCGCGTCGGTCAGTGCCTCGGTGTCGGCATCTTGCTGATGCACTAGACGTTGAGGTCGAGCAGTTCGCTGCCCGCGTTGCGGGCCTCGCCGTCCTTGTACAACAGGTGTCCGAATACGGCGGCGATGACTGCGAACGACATACACACAACCACGGGAAGCAACAACAACACAACGATGATGGCGATAGCTCCTGGCACGGGTTCAGCCTAACGCAGCGCACTCGTGGTGACGGAAACACGTGACGAGATGATCATTCACCATCCCGCATGCCTGCATGTACGCATAGCAAATGGTCGTGCCCACGAATCGAAACCCACGGCGCTTGAGTTCCTTACTCATCAGGTCGCTCGCAGGGGTCGATCCCGGAACTTGGCTCATCACCGACCACCTGTTCTGAGTCGGCGCACCACCGACGAAGTTCCATACGAACTCCACTGGATCTGCGAGCTGCATGAAGGCGCGGGCATTACCGATGGTGCTCGTGATCTTGGCGCGGTTGCGAACGATGGACGCGTCCTGCATCAACCGCGTGACATCATCGTCGGTGAACCCGGCAATTCGTGCAACGTCGAATTGCTCGAACGCCCTCAGGTATCCGTCGCGTTTGAGCAGAATCGTTCGCCAACTCAGACCGGCTTGCGCACCCTCGAGTGTGATGAACTCGAAGAGCTGTACCGGATCGTGCTGCGGTACACCCCACACGGCGTCGTGATAGAGCTGCATCTCTGCACCGTCTGCGCCCCACGAGCACCGCATGGCATCTGCAGGCGTCTCACCCACAACAGCCGCTCACTGTGGCTTGTACGCCCACGCCTCGATCTCGACATTGCCGCCCATCGGCAGCGCTGCGACACCAATCGTGCTGCGCGCTGGGCGACTGTCGCCGAATCCTGCGACGTATGCCTCGTTGAACGTGGCGAACGTGTCCATGTCGGTCAGGAAGCACAGCGTTTTAGCGATGTCACTGAGCGACGCGCCGACGCTTGCCAACTGTTCCTTCAGGTTCTTGACGGCTTGTGTTGTCTGTGCGGCAACGCCACCCGCGACAATGGCGCCATCGCTGAGACCAAGTTGACCAGACACGATGATCCAATCACCAGCACGAACAACGGGGGTATAGGGACCGACAGGTTTTGACATGGACTCAAGCGTAGACGGCCTCGAGCACGAGACACGCCCCGCGATACGAGAGGGCTCGCTCAGAACTGACGCACCGACCGCGGTCAGCGGCCCCGCTGTAGACGCGTGGTCAAATTGACGAACTGCTGCCAGCTGCCATGCGCGAGCAATCGGGCCTGCTGGGGCCACGAACTTGGATCGTGGTCTGCCGGGCTCAAACCTGCCCGCTCGAGCAGCGTGCGCAGAAGTCGAACGTCGGAGTTCGCCAAAGCCCACCACGTATTGATCTCTTGCTCATGGCAGAGCTCGGCGATCTCGCGCGTGATGCCATGGACAACGGTGAGATCGTCGAGCCAGAGTCGACGACCAAGGGTCGCCGCGCCGACAGTGAGGTCGGGCGCTGCCGGTGCACTTGACGACTCCGAATCGATATGACTCTGCAGGCGACCGATGGTTGCCGCTTGCACCCCAAGCGTGGCCTCGTGTCGACCTACCAACGCACGCAACGCATCACGATCTGCGAGGAGCACCCGGTAATCATCGGGCACGATCTCGGGTGGATCCGGCGCAGCTATCCGGGTGTCGAGTTCACTCGCTCGAGCGGCGCGGAGCTCAGCAAGATCTCGTCGAAGGCGGTCGCGTTCGTTCTCCACCGGCCCGAGTGCAGCGATTCGGCTACGAAGCTCTTTGAGCTCAGTTCGGTTGGAAGCTTGACGTGCCGCGTCGGCTTCGGCGGTCTTGAGCACCTTTGCGACCTTGCCGGCCTTGGCGCCATGGCTGGACGCTGAACAGCGCACCACATGATGAACGATCCACCCGACCACTGCGCCCAACACGAAGGCGAGCGCGAACCAGACGAAGACTTTTCCGAGTGTGTACAGCATGTCGTTGTGTTCCTTTCTTTGAGTCTGCGACAGTGATCTGGCGAATTACTTGACGGTGACTGCGAATTCGATACGACGGTTGATCGCTTGGTTGGCGGCGGTGTCGTTGGCCACCTTGGGCTGTGTCTCGCCGTATCCCTTTGCGACGAGTTGAGCCGTTGGCACGCCTCGGGTCACGAGTGCAGCCACCACCGCAGCTGCGCGTTGCTGACTGAGTTTGAGGTTACGTGGGCCATCGCCAGTGGAATCGGTGTGGCCTTGCACCTCGATCGCGGTACCAGCAAATCGCTTCGCGATAGCAGCGACACGATCGAGGATTGCGTCAGACGCGGGAAGCAGGACCGCCTTGCCTGAGTCGAACAGGATCGGATGGGCAGATACGTAATCGTTCAACTGTTGCTGCATCGTTGCTGCGTCGTCGGTGCTTGCAGATGGCCGTGCCTCCAGCGCAGCCGTCACGCCCGATGCGCTCGCGACCGCCGAGAATGCAGCCTTCGTCTCATCATCGAGGAAGACCCCGTTCGCATAGACCGCAGTACCGTCGAAGCCGACCTCGCCGCTGAGCAAGTTGGGTGGCATTGCCTCGATCAGCGGTGCCAGTTGCGCCACTATCGGGTTGTCGGCCGCTGGATCAGCGCCATCGTTGCCGTGTACTTGGAGTTCAGTAGTGACGGCCTGCGGGCTCGTCGCTCGCTCGGCCGCGTTGATGAGCAGTTGCATCTGGCCCTCGGTACTGACCGTGCCGGTGAGCTTGATCGTGCCCTCGACGAAGACCGCCGCCATCTTGAGTCCGGCGCTGCCAGTTGATTGGCTGACAGCAAGTGCGATATCGCCGGACGCAACCCCTGCGATTCGTGCTGCTTGCGTGAGCTCGGTGAGTGCGGCGTCGTCTGCGGT
>JAYTWP010000402.1:0-6878 GCA_043743395.1 Actinomycetota bacterium
GCCTTTCCGGTTCCAGCAATGTCGAACGCGGTGCCGTGGTCGACCGATGTACGCACCACAGGCAAACCGAGGGTGATGTTCACCCCTGCCTCGAGCCCGAGTACCTTCACCGGACCGTGGCCCTGGTCGTGATACATCGCGACGACGCAATCGAACTCGCCGCGGCGCGCTCGGAAGAAGAGGGTGTCGGCGGGAAGCGGCCCGACTGCGTCGATGCCCTCACTGCGCACATTCGCAACCGCTGGTTCGATCTTGCTGGCTTCCTCTCCGCGACCGAACAAGCCGTTCTCGCCGGCATGTGGGTTGATACCGCAGACCGCGAGGCGCGGATTGGCGATGCCAGCGCGGCGCAGTGTTTCGTGGGCGCGGCGAATGGTTCGTTCGATGAGCGGCGCATCGATCCGTTCGATGGCATCGAGAATCCCAATGTGGGTTGTCACATGCACCACCCGCAGGCCGGGCGCTTCGAGCATCATCGAGACCTCATCGGTGCCCGTGAGCTGAGCGAGTAGCTCGGTGTGTCCGGGATAGCGATGCCCGGCGGCGTGCAATGCCTCCTTGTTCAACGGAGCTGTACAAATGGCGCTGACCTCACCATCGAGGGCGAGGCGGGCGGCGATTGCGACGTATTGGTACGCGGCTTCACCCCCGGCCGCCGAGACGACACCCCACGCGAGTTCGGGTGGAACGACGTGTGGGTCGATCACCCAGATCACCGAGTGTTCGAATATCGCGTCGGTCTCGGCAATTGATGTGACACCTTGAATCGTGGGGGACAGGCGACACAACTGCGCGGCTATGCGCAGCCGACTGACGTCGCCGATAACGATCGGTCGGCACATTTTGGTGACCTCACGGTGGCCCAATGCCTTGACGATCACCTCCGGTCCGACGCCTGACGGGTCGCCCATCGTGATGGCGATGATGGGGCGATCTCTTGGTGACACGCAACAATTATTACCGCGAGAGGAACCGCACGGCGCGTTGCAGGGTGTTCTCGTCGCCGAAGCCGCCTGCCTTGGTGACGATTGTGATGTTGCCCGAGCGGCCTGCGCAGACGGCCCAGGGCACTCCTGGTTCGACCTCCCCGCCGACGTCGAGCGAGTGCACGTCGAGCACTTCGAGTACTGCCCTTGCCGTCGCTCCGCCAGTAAGCACGAGGCCATCGGCGTGAAGTGCAGCGTGCTCGACACGATCACGAAATGACGGGTCGCTCGCGTCGGCAACGATCACATTGGTGCCCGCACCGAGTTGTGAGACTTGTGCGAGTTGTGAGACTTGTGCTGCAGTGCGGGCGTGGAACGATCCAGCGACGACGAGAATCCGCCGTGGGCGCGTTGTTCGGCCGAGTGGCTTGTGTGAGGTGGCATGCCGGCCCGCGTCGTGCACGATGGATCGGCCGAGGTGATAGGCGAGTCCTGCTGAACCGACCCACATCGTCGCGGGCGACGCTTCTGCGACAATTGCGGCAAGGTCGTCGTTTGTGCGGGCGTCTGGAATCGAGATCTCCGCCGTGCGGGTGAGCTCATCGAGAATCTCAGACAGCGTGGGTCCTGGCAGTGGAGCGCCATCGACGTGAACGCTGCCATCAATCACAGTGCGGCCATTCGACGGGAAGGCCGGGCAAATCAACACGCGTTGTGGCGAGCGTGACAGCTCCGCAAGGACCGCCAACGCCGAGTCCACTGTGGCGAGTACGTGTCCGCGGAGCGTGGAATCGATCTTGATGAACACCTCGTTTGAAACGTATCGCCGCACTGCGGCAGCGGTCGCCTCACGAGCTGCGGTTTCGGCCATGCCTCGGCTGTCGGTATCGACGACGAATACGTCCGGCTTGATCAGATCACTGATGAGATCGTCACCAGGATCGTGTCCGCCGAGCAGGACCGTGCAGCGAAGTCCAGATGATGCGAATGCACCAGCGGTGTCGGCGGCCCCGGTGAGATCATCGGCGATCACCAACATGTTGCTCCTCTGATCATCGAGCCATGCTCGCGCGGGTAGGTGGAATCAGGCAGGGATGGGTGTCGGGGCGACCTCGCCGCGCAACACGGCCAGCGTGTTGGTGGCTGCGAGTACCGCCATTGCCGTGCGCGTCTCGATCGTGGCCGAGCCGAGATGGGGGATGAGCACGGCATTGTCGAGGTCGAGCAGATCGGCATGGACGGTCGGCTCGTTTTCGAACACGTCGAGTCCGGCGCCAGCGATCTTGCCGTGGCGCAGCGCTTCGGCGAGTGCGGCTTCATCGACGACGGGACCACGTGCAGTGTTGATGAGGAATGAGTCGGGACGCATCGCCGCCAGCTCATGTGGACCGATCAGATGGTGGGTGGCTGGCGAGTATGGGCAGTGCAACGAGACAACGTCACTCGTCGCCAGAAGTTCGTCCAGGTCGAGGCGGACACAGCCGAGTTCTTTCGCAAGGTCGGCAGTGACTTCCGTGCGATTGCTGTAGGCGATGCTCATGCCGAACGCCTTCGCGCGGCGGGCGAGCGCGGCACCGATCTGGCCCATGCCCACGATCCCGAGACGCCGACCCTGAATGCTGGTTCCCAGCATGAAGAACATGCCCCACTGCCACGGCTGCTGTTCACGAATCACGCGTTCGCCCTCGGCGAGCCGGCGGGTTGACATGAGGATGAGCGCCATCGCAATATCGGCAGTGGCCTCGGTGAGGACTCCGGGAGTATTTGTCACGACGATGCCGCGTTCGCGGCACGCAGGGGTGTCGATGTTGTTGTATCCAACGGCGACGTTGGACACGACCTTGAGTTGCGGGCCGGCGGCGTCGAGCAGCGCTGCATCGACGCGCTCGGTCAACAATGTGACGAGCGCATCAGCACCTGCCACGTGTTGCAGCAGCGTGTCGCGCGGTATCGGGGTCGCTTCGTCCCATGCCCATACGTCGTGAGCGGAGCGGAGTAACGAGACGGCCTCCGTGGGAATCCGACCGGTGACGACAACTCGGCTCATGAGGCGCTCGCAATCCAATTCGTCAGCAGTGTGAGGCCCTCGGTGATGTCGGCAAGTTCAATGCCAGAGTACGCAAAGCGAACGTATTGGCGTTCTTCGCCAGGCTGTGGACGACCGAAATGCCGACGCGTGCAGAACGACACACCCGTGTTGTGCAACGCAGCCTCGGCGAACGCGGCGAGGTCGGTGATGCCCATCTGAGACATTACAGCGGTCACGTCGGGGAACAAATAGAAGGTCGCTTCGGGCGTGTGCACACTGATGCCAGGAGCGGTCTTCAGCAATGACACTGCTGCGTCGCGTCGGGCCTGCAGGGTGTCGAGCAACACTGCGGTCCCGGACTGATCGCCGCGAATGGCCTCGACTCCGGCGTACTGCACGAAATGAGTAGTGCACGACTCGTCGTTTGTATTCAGTTTGGCGATCATGTCGGCAACGGCCACGGGTGCGATCGCGGCACCAAGTCGCCAGCCGGTCATCGCGAACTTCTTCGAGAAGGTATAGAGGATGACGGTGCGCTCTTGCATGCCGGGCAGTGCCGCAATCGACTTGGATGTTCCTGAGTAGCGCATCTCGAAGTAGGCCTCATCCGAGAGCACCCAGAGGTCGTGTTCGATCGCGATTGCAGCAATGGCTTCGCGCTCGGCGTCGGTGGATTCGGCGCCGTTCGGATTCTGCAGATCGTTGTAGATGATGGCGCGAGTATTCGGCCCGATGAGACCGCGAAGGTGATCGAGGTCGATACGAAACCCGGTTGCGTCGGGTACGTAGCGATAGGCCTTCGCGACGCCGCCGAAGTATTCGATCTGGCTTTCGTAGATGGGATAGCCGGGGTTTGGATAGAGCACCTCTTCGCCGGTGTTCATCACTGTTTGGATGAACTTGGTGATGACCGGCTTGCCGCCTGGTTGGACGACGACGTTCGCTGGTCCGTAGTGCAGACCTCGGCGGTTGGCAACGTCGTCAGCGAGCGCTTCGCGCAATTGCGGGATCCCCGCGGCCTGGCAATAGCCGGTCTTGCCGTCGGCGATCGCGCGGTTCATTGCTTCGATCACGTTCGGGGGAGTTGCCAAGTTCAGGTCGCCCAGGTGAAAAGGGTAGATGCGATTGCCTTTGGCGGCCCATTCGGCAGCCGCAAGAGAGACAGAAAATGCAGTCTCGGTTCCGAGTCGATCCAGCCGTGTTGCAAGTGACATATGTTTTCCTCCGTGATCCGCAGGCTTGCGCCGTTGACATGCCTCACGTGCCGATGGCTATCCGTGGTGGCCAGGTGTGACTGTACAAAAGATCATGCTCGCGTGCCACATTTCGGGAATCTTCCGCCTGTCGGTAAATGGGCGCGGGCGCCGAGCGCCTACACTCCGCACGTGGCTGTTGTGGGCGATCCGACGAAATTGAACGACCTTGTGGCCCCGGCGCGTGCCAGTCGGCTCGGCCCAGGGTTGGCCTGGGGTGTTGTCGGCGTCGTTGCGTTCAGCGTGTCGCTCCCCGCCACGAAGCTGGCGATCCGCCAGCTCGACGCGGTCTTCGTGTCGATCGGCCGGGCGGTGATCGCGGGCGTGTTGGCCGCCGTCGTGCTTGCCGTGGCGCGTGCCAGGGTACCCACGCTTGACCAGCTTCGCCGCCTTGGCGTGGTCGCGGCGGGCGTTGTCTTCGGCTTCCCCCTATTCACGGGTTACGCGCTCAAGCATGTGCCGTCGGCGCACGGTGCCGTGGTCATCGGCATTCTGCCAGCGGCCACCGCAGTGCTCGGTGTGGTGCGCAATCGAGAGCGGCCGAGCCCGATCTTTTGGGTGGCGGCACTGGCAGGTTCGACGATCGTCATCGGGTTCGCTCTGCGCCATGGCACGGGTGGCTTCGAACTGGCCGATCTCATGCTGCTCGGCGCGGTCGCGTGCGCAGCAATTGGTTACGTCGAAGGCGCACGGTTGGCTGCAGACCTCGGCGGTGCTCGTGTCATCTGTTGGTCCGTGCTGATCGCGCTTCCTCTCACGGTGCCGATCACGATCTACGCCGGCCTGCACCACGGTGTGCACGCGGGAGCAAAGTCGTGGGCCGCTTTCGCCTACCTCGGCGTCGTGAGCATGTTTCTCGGCTACTTCGCCTGGTACCGCGGACTTCACGAAGGTGGAGTCGCTCGCGTCAGTCAAGTGCAATTGGCCCAACCAGGACTGTCGCTGGTTTGGGCCGCACTGTTGTTGAACGAGCACCTCGACGTGGCTGGTGTGGTGACGACGGGTGCGATCGTGGCATGCGTGGCTGTTGCTCAACGTGCGCGCATCGATACGCGTCCCGCGCGCTGATCTTTCAGGCAAGGGCCCGGTTTGACAGCCAATCGAGCGCGCCGCGTGCAGCAGCGACTCCGGTACTGAAACAGGCCTGCAGAAGATATCCGCCAGTTGGCGCTTCCCAGTCGAGCATTTCGCCAGCAACGAAGAGCCCCGGCTTGCAACGCACCATGAAGCGCTCATCGACGTCATTCCATGACACCCCACCCGCCGTAGAGATGGCTCGGTCGATGTTTTGCGCACGTTCGAGACGAAGCCATACGTGTTGGAGATGCTCGGGCTTCGTGGAGGTTTCATGCATGAGCGCAACGGCCACAGGAGCGAGTCCGACGCGACGCAGGCGAGTGGACGCCGAGTCGCCGAGGCGGGCCTTCGCGAGTCGTTCTGACAGGCGAGCGGCGCTGAGGTCCGGGTGCAGGTCGATGCAGAGCTCCGCGTAGCCGCGCAGCGCGATCGCTTGGCGCAGGGGAGCAGCGAGCGCGTACACGGCGCCACCCTCGATGCCGGTGGATGTGATCATCGCTTCGCCGCGGGCCTCGGCGCCCTCGAAGCTGAGTCGTACGTTCTTCAATGGCACGCCGGCGAACCGCTCGCGAAACGTGGCGGACCATTCGACGACGAAGCCGCAGTTGGCCGGGCGCAGCGCGTGCACGGTGACGCCGATGTTCTCCAATACCGGCACCCAGGCTGCATTCGACCCCGTTCGTGGCCAGCTCGCCCCACCCAACGCAAGAACGGTGACGTCGGGTTGGGTCGCTGCGTCGCCCTGCGGCGAGACGATGGCGAGCGCGCCGTCGGCGAGCCAGCCGCGCCACTCATGTCGAGTTTGTAGTTCGACATCGAGTTCGTAGAGACGCGTGAGCCAAGCGCGCAACAATGGCGTGGCGCGCAAGGCGGTTGGAAAGACCCGTCCGCTAGTTCCGACAAAGCTGGACTGGCCAAGACCTGCGCACCATGCCCGCAGAGCGGCCGGAGGAAATGATCGCAGTGCGTCAGCCAGATGCGGCGCAGCGTCGCCGTAGCGTTGGAGCATCTGCTCGAGCGGTTCGCTGTGGGTCAGATTCAAACCACCGCGACCCGCAAGCAACAGTTTGCGCCCAGGCGACGGCATGCGCTCGATCAGTGAGACTCGACAGCCATTGCTCGCCAGGGTCTCGGCAGCAATCAGGCCTGCGGGTCCCGCGCCGATCACGACCGCAGATGGACTCACGACAACAGAGTACGGCATCAAGGCGAACGGACGAACGTGCCGCGCGACGAGAGCTCACCGACTGTCCGACTGGCTGCACGACATACGGCTAGTGTCCCGTTGAGGCCGCGACAAATTCAGAACAATATTCTCGTGACCAGAGGGGTGTCAGATATTTGCGACGACATGTTCATCGTTGCTGCTTTGGGTAATAAAGGGACCTTCGGCCCTAGTGGCGGCGAACACGAGTCGCGTACATTTGAGGCCATCTACAACAAGGAGAATTACATGCGTCGATTGAACGTTTTGTTTGCAACAGGAGTGTTAGTAGCGGTTGCTTTGGCTGGCTGCTCAAGCGATAAGAAGGCAACCAGCAGCACCGACGCTGGCGGCGGCGTGACCGTGCCGACTGCGACGGGTACCCCTGT
>JAYTWP010000403.1:0-1906 GCA_043743395.1 Actinomycetota bacterium
GTGCGACCCGACGGCACCTACAGCGGCGAACTGTCGAAGGTGCCCCCAACCGGTGAGACACGCGCACAGGTGTTGGCCGACTACTGCAAGGCCGAGGGATTCCTGCTCGAAGAATGCGTTGCCTATGCCGACAGCACCAGCGACTTGCCCCTCCTCGAATGCGTCGGATTCCCAGTTGCGGTCAACCCGGAAACGCGCCTCGCCGCAATCGCGCGTAAACGTGGCTGGCTGGTGGAAGATTGGGAGAAAGCACCGGGCGGCCCCCGTCCGATTCTCCCCCTCGGCACCATGCTCAGCGAACGCGAGCGCAAGCGCACCTTTGTCGGCAGTAGCACGCGAAGCAGGTCCTGATGAAGGCGCTCCAGGTTTCGCGTAAGGTCGCCAGACTCGGTCTGGCCCGCATGGTGTCGGCAATCAGTTCGTCGGCCGCGGCGCGTATCGGCCCTCTCGAACTCGTCAACATCGACCCACCAGAATCGTTGGGCGAGGGCTGGCACGAGGTCGCCACCCGACTCAGCGGAATCTGCGGCAGCGACCTGTCGACCATCGAGGGGCACGCATCCACCTACTTCGACGATTGGGTCAGCTTCCCGTTCGTACCCGGGCACGAAGTCGTTGGCGACCTCGCCGACGGGACACGTGTGGTCATCGAACCGGTGCTCGGTCACGCCGCGCGTGGGTTCGCACTCCCCTTCCCCAATGCTGCTCCAGGCGACGGCGACGACTACGCGCATCTGGCGCTGCCCCCGCTGGAGCCAGGTATCCAAACCGGCTTCTGCCATTCCACGGGGGGCGGGTGGAGCACAACGTTTCTTGCGCACGAGAGCCAGCTGCACCACGTCCCGAGCGACATGACCGATGAGACGGCGGTGATGATCGAACCTGCCGCCGGTGGCATCCACAGCGCGTTGCAGTGCTGGCCATCGCTCGTCGGTGTGGAGAACCCGGTCGTTGCCGTACTGGGCGCGGGCACCATGGGACTCTGCGCGATCGCGGGCCTGCGTCGGTATGTGCCCGGCGTCAAGATTCTCGTCGGTGCGCGGTACCCACATCAGCAGTCCCTCGCGCGCCGCTTCGGCGCCGATGTCGTGGTCGCACCCGGCGAACTGCTGCGTGCTGTACGCCGCGAAGTCGGTTGTCATGTCGTGGGCGATTACCTCTCCGGCGGGGCTCACGTGACCATCGATGCGGTCGGCAACAGCGGCTCCATCGAGACATGTCTGCAGATCACGAAACCTCGCGGGCGAATCGTGCTCATGGGCATGCCCGCAGAGGTCACGGTCGACCTGACCGGCCTATGGCATCGCGAGACACAGATCGTTGGTTCGTACACGTACGGAACCGAGACGATGCCCGACGGTTCACGCCGTCGAACCTTTGACCTGGCAATGGACACCGTGACGGCCTGCGACATGGCCCAAATGGTGTCGGCCAGCTACCCACTCGACGACTACGAAGATGCGATCTCGCACGCCGCCAGCGCCGGCCGCCGCGGCGCGATCAAAGTCGTCTTCGATCTACGTTCCACGAAGGAGAAGCGCTAATGCCTCGTCCCGGATTTGTCCTCGAGGTGGACCGCAACACGCCACCGATCATGTTTTGGCGTGGTGAGAACTTCAGCCTCGAGAAGTTACCCGCCGGACGGAGCCGGGTCATCTACGCGCCCGAGCCGGAGAAGGCCCTCGACGACATAGATGGCGCGATTCGTCACGCGCTGTTGAACCCATACGATCACGACCCCTTGCCGGCATTGCTGTTCCCCGGAATGAAGCTGACCATTGCGTTCGATGACATCAGCCTGCCCCTGCCTCCGATGCGTCGGCCCGATATTCGCCAACGTGTCATCGAGGCAGTGCTCGATCTCGCCGCCGATGCAGGCGTCGACGACGTCCACATCATTGCTGCA
>JAYTWP010000404.1:0-2031 GCA_043743395.1 Actinomycetota bacterium
AAGTACCGGGACCCGGGATCGTCGGAGGTGGACCGGGGTCGTCGGAGGGACCCGGGGTCGTCCGAGGGGGCCCGGATCCGACTCGGCGCCTACTGACGCCCGACCTAGGGCACGTTGATGAGTTTCAGGCTGCCCTTGCCATCGAAGGTAAGCGCCGCCGTGCCAGAGACCAAGCGCTTCACCTGATCACCCAGCAGTTCTTCTCGCCAGCCGATGGCCAAGCGCGCGTCCGGGTCGTTGCGCAGGAGCGCCACGATGTCACCGCGTGTACCGAGCAATGCCGTATCGATCTTTTCTTGTCGGGCGAGTTCGCTGACCCACGCCGAAACGAGCGTGATCGCTGGACGCATGTTGCGATCGAGTTCCTCGCCCTCTTGAACGGGAAGGTGCACTTCTTGCTGCAGTCCTTCGATCACCGCGGCGACGATCTCCCTGCCGAGGTTGCCGCGCCAATGGCGTTCATCGATCCCCCGTGCCTGGGCAAGATCTTCGACTGTCTGCGGCTGCTTTTGGGCGATGCCAAGGATGGCGAGGTCCGGAAGGATCTGACGGACGGGTGAGTCCACGCTCATCGCGCGACGCTCACGCCATGCCGCTACGGATCGCGCTACAGAGCGCGCCCGCGGCTTGAGCACACGCACGTCCTTGAGACGCAGCCATGCGCCGTCGGGATCTGTCCCGCTCGCCGGCTTGAGACGCAGTTCCTCGCACGCTGCCTCGACCCATGCAACGCGGCCGACACGCTCAAGTTGTTCCAGGATGCGGTCCTGTAGCTCGAGCAGGTGAGCAACATCGCTGGCCGCATACGACTTCTGGTCGTCACTGAGCGGCCGGCGCAACCAGTCGGTCAGGCGATCGCCTTTGGGTACCGACACCTTGAGCTCGCCTTGCAACAAACTGGCCAGCGATGGTGTGCCGTAGCCGACGAAACCTGCGGCGAGCTGTGTGTCGAACAGCCGCTTGGGGATGGCCCCACATGAATGCGTGAGCACGTCGAGATCTTGTTGCGCAGCATGCAGCACACACTGCGTGTCGCTCTCGAGTAACGGCTTGAGCGCGGTGACATCGACGGCGAGGGGATCGACTAGTGCAATTCCGCCCGGCCACGCGAACTGCGCGAGCGCGAGCTTGGGGAAGTATGTGCGCTCACGATGGAACTCGGTGTCGAACGCGTATCTCGGCTCGGCCATCAGAGTGTCAACGAGGTCGACGAGTTCAGCCTGTGTTGCGATCCACTGGTACGTCACGAAGGCAGGTCCCCATCAACCGTGCCGCGACCACTTTCGATCCATGCCATCGTGCCACCGGCAACATTGACTGCGTCCACGGCATGCTCGGCGAGAAACTCGCAGGCGCGCATGCTGCGTGCGCCGGATCGGCACACGACGTACGTGGGACCGTCACTGCGAAAAGCCTCGATGTTGTCGGGGACCGTGCCAAGCACCACAAGGCGAGCACCGGGGATGTGACCACTTTGATATTCAGCAGCCTCGCGTACATCGATCAGCAACACGCCTTCGGCAAGCCGCTGCGCAAGTTGGTCGACGTGGATTTCGCTAATGGACATTGGTCAACACGCTACCGACTGGGCAGATCATCAGGAGTATTGACATTGTGCAAAGCCGCTGGAGCTACCTGGACCGCCGTGACAGTCAGCGACTGAAGCACGGCATGAATCGCCCGCTGCCCATCGTCGAACGCCGACTGCAGCGTCGGCGCGCACCGCCGGCTCCAAATCGCACACAGGGGTTCGAGGCGATCAGTGCGCGCCATCACGACATCGAACGCCGACGGGCTGTCACCCTCGCGAGCAACGTGCAGGAGTTTGTTGATCGTCACGGCGTCGACCGAGGCAAGGTCACACGCGAGGACACAGACCAGCTCAGCTTCGTTTGCGAGCGCTGAAAACGCAGTAAGAATGCCTCCGAGCGGACCCTCACCCGGGTACAAGTCGTCGATGTGTTGCAGTCGGCCGGCGAGTGATGCTGGGCCCACAGCAACCACCCGAATGCAACCGGCTCTTTCGAGCAC
>JAYTWP010000405.1:0-4030 GCA_043743395.1 Actinomycetota bacterium
ATTGCCCGCGCCTACGAGTTGGGTGGTGCTTCTGCCTTGTCGGTGCTGACCGATGAGGAGTTCTTCGCAGGCTCGGTCGCAGACCTGCAGCTCGCCCGCGCCGCGGTGTCAGTTCCCGTTTTGCGTAAAGACTTCACGGTAGGTGCGCGCGATGTGTGCGACGCTCGGCTTATGGGTGCGGATTGCGTGTTGCTCATCGCTGCAGCGTTGGCCCACGACGAGCTCGCCGGGTTGCACGCGCTTGCTGTCGAGGTTGGGCTCGAGGTGCTCGTCGAAATCCACGACGAACATGAACTTGAGGCGGCGATGGCTGCTGGTGCGCGCATGGTCGGGGTGAACCAGCGCGATCTCGTGACCTTTCAGGTCGATCATGCGCGTGCGTTGAGAATGGCCAGCGTGATCCCCGATGACGTCGTCAAGGTTGCCGAGAGCGGTGTGCGCGACGCGAACGACGCCCGCGAGCTGCAAGCAGCGGGCTATCACGCCGTGCTCGTGGGCGAGACGCTCGTCACCACTTCCGACCCGGCGGGCCTACTTCGCGAACTGCGCGGACCGAGTTAGTAAAGCACCACGCAGAGCAACGTTCAGCGCTGTACCGTGAAGTCCGAATGTTCGTCAAGATCTGCGGAATCACCAACGAGGACGATGCGCTATTCGCGGTAGCGATGGGTGCAGACGCAGTCGGCTTTGTGTTCGCGCCATCGCCGCGTCAGATCGCGCCGCAGCAGGTTTTCGACATTACGCGCCGCCTGCCACCCGAAATTCTTACTGTCGGCGTCTTTCGTGACGATCACCCCAGCCGCGTGATCGACATCGTCAATCGCTCGGGGGTGCGTGCCGCGCAGTTACATGGTCACGAATCGCCCGACGATGTCGCTGCGGTTGCCGCCCAAGTCAAATGGGTGATCAAGGGCATTTCGGCCGCAGGTAGCGACGCGCGTCGGGCCAACCAATTCGGCACGGACCTCATCTTGATCGATGCGTCATCACCTGGCTCCGGCACGCTGTTCGATTGGTCTCTCGTCGACGATATTCCCGAGGGCCCGCGCATCATCCTTGCCGGAGGTCTCACGCCCGACAACGTCGCCGTAGCAGTTCAGCGAGTTGCCCCGTGGGGAGTCGATGTGTCCACCGGTGTCGAGCGTTCGCCGGGCAAGAAGGACGCACTCAAGGTAAAAGCCTTCATCGAGCGTGCGCGACAGGCGGCGCCCCAGCAGTATGTAGGACCAGACGAAATGCCCTACGACTGGATGGATGACGAATAGCTCTGGAACAGAGCTCGTGAAAGGAATCATTGTGTCGATCATGGCCGAACCCTCCGCGGAGGGTCGCTTTGGTGAATTCGGTGGTCGCTTCGTACCTGAAACGCTGGTCCCGGCGTGCCAGGAGCTCGAGGCTGCCTTTCGTGAAGCCTGGGCCGACCCAGCGTTTCGTGGCGAGCTGAACCAGTTCCTTGGCGAGTACGCAGGACGTCCGAGTATTATCACCGAGTGCCACAACCTCGGCCGAGCGTTGGGCCTGCGGCTCTTCCTCAAGCGCGAAGACCTCAATCACACGGGTTCGCACAAGATCAACAATGTGCTCGGTCAAGCATTGCTGGCGAAGCGGATGGGCAAGACCCGCCTTGTCGCCGAGACCGGCGCTGGTCAGCACGGTGTGGCGAGCGCGACGGCGGCTGCACTGCTGGGAATGTCGTGCAAGGTGTACATGGGCGCCGTCGATGTCGAGCGACAGTCGCTGAACGTGTTCCGGATGGAACTGCTTGGCGCCGAGGTCGAAGCCGTGCACAGCGGCAGCCGCACGCTGAAGGACGCGGTCAATGAAGCGATGCGCGACTGGGTCGCAACGGTGGGCGACACTCACTACTGTCTCGGCTCCGTCATGGGTCCACATCCGTATCCGTGGATGGTGCGCGAGTTCCAGCGGGTGATCGGCGACGAAGCGCAGTCCCAATGCCGTGCTCTCCTCGGCGGCCATGATCCAGACGTCGTTGTTGCCTGCGTCGGTGGCGGATCGAACGCAATGGGTTTATTCAGTGGATTCGTCGACACGCAAGCTCGACTCATTGGTGTCGAGCCAGCTGGCGGCGCCGCTGTGGGGCGTGGTGTTCCGGGTGTGGTGCACGGCATGCGCAGCTATCTCATGCAGGACGAATACGGACAAGTGCAAGAGGCGCACTCCATTTCCGCTGGCCTTGATTATCCGGGCGTCGGCCCCGAGCACTCGTACCTTGCTTCCATCGGACGTGCTGAATATCCAACCGTGACGGACGCGGAAGTCATCGTGGCGTTCCAACTCATGGCTCGTTCCGAGGGCATCATCCCGGCGCTCGAATGCGCGCACGCAATGGCGTGGATCTCGCGTGAGGCACCTTCGATGCAGGGCAAAGTGGTGTTGATGAATCTGTCCGGTCGTGGTGACAAGGACGTCGCTCAGATGATGGAGATCTTGGGCTGATGGCTCACGGACAGATGGAGACGGAGTTTCGGGCCAAGCGGGACACGGGGCGCAAGCTCTTGGTTCCGTACATCACCGGTGGGCTCACCGGATGGCAGCAAGCGATTCGAGCGTGCGCCGATGCTGGCGCAGACGCCATCGAGATCGGCATTCCATTCTCCGATCCCGTCATGGATGGACCCATCATCCAAGAGGCATCGCAACGAGCGCTCGATGCCGGCGTCACGCCCGTCAGCATCTTCGAAGAGGCGCGCGAACTCGAGGTTGGGATTCCCCTCGCCGTGATGTGCTACTACAACACCGTCCATCATGCGGGCCACGAACGTTTCGCGTATCAGCTCGTCAGTGCCGGAGTGTGTGCCGCCATCATCCCCGACCTTCCACTCGAAGAAGCCGGTCCGTGGTGCGTGGCTGCCGATGCGGCAGGCATCGAGACCGTGATGCTCGCCGCACCAACGGCACCCGACGAACGACTTCCACGAATTGCCGCCCGGGCCAGAGGCTTTGTGTACTCGGTTGGTCTGCTCGGTGTCACGGGTGAACGTGACCAACTCGCAGCATCAGCCACTGCTTTGGCTCAGCGACTGAAGACAATCACCGACATGCCGATTCTCGTTGGCGTCGGCGTGTCTAATGCCGCGCAAGCGCGGCAGGCCTGTCTCGTTGCCGATGGTGTGATCCAGGGTGCCAGCGTGGTTCGTCGGCTGATGGACGGCGGCCCCGAAGCGGTGGGCGACTACATCGCCGAGGTCCGTGCGGCGATCACCTTCTAGGTACATCGTGGCGACTCGCCGGAAGCATCCCCGCACGCGCTTGCTCGGAGCGCTACAAGTAGGTCATGGCATCAAGCGACTGTGACCTGTGTGAGGCGGCACGAATCACTCCGTGGTTCTATGAAGACGATGTCTGCTGGATCGCCGAGTGCGAGATCTGCTCGGTGCCGATGGTCGTGTGGCGCGAACACGATGCGTCGCCCCCTCAAGAGATCAAGGACTACTTGCATCAGCAGTTGGCGTTCGTAGTCGAGACGCACTTCGAGTTCGTTCATTACGTGGACGACAACATGCGCAACATCCCGGACCACTACCACGCACATGCCCGGCCGCGTGGCGGATTCTTCGGGCATGGCCTCAAGCGTCAAACCTAAGACGTACCGGGGGTGACACGCGTTCGGTGACACGGGTTCGCGCGCATGGGTGAGGATCAATGGGTGCCGAACGCGAAGAAGCACACGCACCGCACGTCATGACGTACAAGCACATGTGCTTCTTCAAGGTTGGTGAGACAATCCACCAATGGCCGGTGCCATTCGGAGGTTGCGCTGACAATCCCGGCTACTTACTCAACCGAGCCTCAGGCTGACGCGCCGACAAACGGCGTCGGACGGCTCCACGTATGGTGAGGTCCTTTCGTCAATCTAGAGAATTCAGCATTCCTGCGCTGAAGACCGGTTTATAAGCCGATTCTGGTCTCTCCTCAACGCAAGACCACGCTTCGTAGTATTTCTCTCCGTGAAGGAAATCCTACTGAAAGTGGTAATATTTCAGACTGGCTTTACGACTACTGCACGCAT
>JAYTWP010000406.1:0-2667 GCA_043743395.1 Actinomycetota bacterium
CGCGAGGCGATCGACACACTCAACCTGTTCCTGCACCATCAGACATTTGCCGACGAACTCGGCGGCTCTCCTCGACGTGGCGTGCTGTTCGAAGGTGCGCCGGGCACCGGCAAGACCTACTTGGCCAAGGCACTCGCTGCCGAGGCCGGTGTTCCGTTCTTGTTCGTGTCCGCAAGCGAATTCCAGTCGATGTTCTTCGGTCAGACGAATAAGAAGGTGCGGTCCTTCTTCAAAGCAATGCGTAAGGCCGCTCGCGCCGAGGGCGGCGCGATCGGCTTCATCGAAGAGTTCGATGCCATCGGTGGCTCACGCAGCGGCATGAGCTCGAACTCGTCTCGCGAGGGCAGCGTTGGCATCGTCAACGAACTGCTCGTGCAGATGCAGAGCTTCGACCTGCCAACCGGGATGCAGAAGATGAAGGGCAAGTGGATCGACCGCATCAATACGCTGCTGCCCGAGGGCACGTCCATCAAACGGGCCAAGCTCAGTTCTGCAAACGTGCTTCTGATCGCAGCAACGAACCGCGCCGCCGATCTCGACCCGGCGCTCCTTCGACCCGGTCGATTCGACCGCATCATCCACTTTGATCTTCCGCCGCATGCCGACCGCGTGGAGATCGCGTCGTATTACCTCGCCAAGAAGTCGCACACCGACGAGGTCACTGCACAGATCATTGCCGACCTGTCACCCGGCTATACGCCGGTTCGTATCGAGCGGATCATGGATGAGGCGCTGATCATCTCGCTTCGTAACGGTCGCCGTGCCATGACCATCGAGGACATCATCGAGGCACAGCTCATTACCGAGGTCGGGCTCTCGCACGAGGTCGGCTATCACCCCGACGAGCGCCGGCGAGTTGCAATCCACGAGGCCGGGCACGCCCTCACCGCAGCGCTCGCGGGGCGCGACATCCGCATCGCATCGATTCTGCGTCGCGGTAGCGCACTCGGTCTCGTGTCGCACGGAGACGTCGATGAGCGGTACCTGCGCACACCGAGCGATGCGTTCACGCTCATCGCTATCGCACTTGCCGGCCGAGCCGCCGAGATGCAGGAGTATGGCGAGGCCAGCAGCGGCATCGCTTCCGATCTTGCAGTCGCCACCACCATCGCATCGCAGCTCGTTGGCCAGCTCGGCGCTGGCGACAGCCTGATCAGCCTCGAAGCCGCATCAATGCCTACGGCCGCGAACCTCGTCGCCAAGGTGCTCGCCGATGAAGCGTCCCGCAACAAGGTCGACCGGATCTTGTACGACGCCGCCGATCGTGCCGCGTGCTTGGTGCTCGAGCACCGATACACGCTGATGAACATCGCGCATGCGCTGCTCGACCACGACGAACTGAGCGGTGAGGAAATCAAGGCAATCGTCAGTGAGGCCGCGCGGGCGGCCGCTGCCTGATCAGCGCCCGGACGCAATCTGGATTGCTGTCCAGACGCGCTGTGCCGTACACGGCATATCGATATGGCGCACACCAAGGTGGGCGACTGCGTCGATCACCGCGCTCTGGACTGCCGGCGTTGCACCAATCGTGCCGCTCTCACCGATGCCCTTGGCTCCGAGATCGTTCAACGGCGTGGCCGTCTCGGCGTGCACAGTTTCGAAGCTGGGCAACTCGGCAGCAGACGGAATCCCATAGTCCGCAAAGTTGGACGTGAGCGGATTGCCATCGTCGTCGTAGACGACTTCTTCGAACAGAGCTTGAGCGACACCCTGCGCGAGCCCGCCATGCACTTGGCCCTCGGCAAGCAAGGGGTTGATGATGCGGCCAGCATCGTCGACTGCCACGAGTCGTTGAAGCACGGCGCGACCTGTCTCGGTATCTAGTTCGACCACAGCAAGATGCGCGCCCGACGGGAAGGTGCCGCCTGCCTGGCTGAAGTCACCCTCACCGAAGAGCGCCGTGCTCGACTCCACCGCGGCGGCGGCAACATCGGCCCATGTACGGCTGATTGCCGGCGCGCCGGCCACATGAAACACGCCATCGGTGAGAACAACATCGGCGAGGTCGGCCTCTAACAAGCTGGCCGCTACTGCTCGGGCCTGATCGGCCACCATCCCTGCTGCGCGCGCGACATTGGTCCCGCCCAATTGCACCGATCTCGATCCACCGGTGATGGAGCTGCGCGCGACGAGATCGGTGTCGCCGTGGATCACGGTGATGCTGTCCATCGGTACGCCGAGTTTGTCGGCGACAAGCATCGCCCAGGTGGTGCGATGGCCCTGACCGTAAGGTGTTGTGCCAGTAACGACTCGCACTGCAACGCCATCACCGGTCTCTGAGGCAACGACCTCGACCTGACCGAGCTCATCGCCGCCCGACATCGCCGTTACCTCGACGTAGACCGAAACGCCGATGCCGAGCTGCAACACGTCGCCGCGTTCGCGCCGCGCGCGCTGCTCTGCTCGGAGCGCCGGATAGTCGACCGCCGCAAGCAGCGTGTCGAGGCCGCCTTCGTAGTTGCCACTGTCGTAGGTGGTCCCGGTCACGGTGGTGAACGGAAAGCGATCAGCGGCAATGAGATTCCGACGGCGCACCTCGACGGGATCCATGCCGATCTCAACAGCAAACAGATCCATGGCGCGCTCGATCGCAGCTGCCGCTTCGGGGCGACCGGCGCCGCGGTAGGCAACTGTTGGCACAGTGTTGGTGAGCACTGCAGTGGCAGT
>JAYTWP010000407.1:0-8087 GCA_043743395.1 Actinomycetota bacterium
CTTGCGCGACCAGCATCGGAAGCACTCGTGACGCAACTCCTGCTCGGTTCGGCGGCGATGTTGAGCGAGCGCGGCAACGCTGCAGAACTTCGTGCAATGGTCACGTCACCAGGTGGCACTACCGCAGCCGGATTGAAGGTGCTCGAAGATCGCGCCGTCCGCGCGGCGATGCAGTCGGCAGTTGTGGCCGCTACCGAACGTAGTCGTGAGCTCGGCCGCGCGGTGCTGTGATCAACACAGAACAGATTCGGCCGCGCTAACGCACAGTTCGACGTCTCATTCGGAAGTCAAAGATTTACACATTTCTTGAATGTGACTCTTTTCTCATGTGACATCGTTCGTCTACAGTTCACCCAGAGGTCGTCAAGGCCTCCGCTTGCGAGAGCAAACGGGAGTCGCGCCCGCAAGGGCTGCGCCGACAGGGGCTGGTGTCATCGGGGGGTTGACACCAGCCCTCGTCGTATCTCGTGTCGGCGTCATTGCACGGAGGTCGTTGGACCGAGTCGTTGGACCGAGTCGTTGCTACCGAGTCGTTGCTACCGAAGCATTGCTCCCGCTGAGACGCAACCGCATCGGAAGGTAGCCTCGCTCGCATGACCCGCCGCTACGACACGATCTCGTTCCTCACCGACTACGGCACTGTCGATGAGTTCGTTGGCGTCGTGAAGAGCGTCGTGCGCGAGATCTCTCCGCACGTCACCGTAATCGACATCACGCATGAGGTCCCGGTATTCGACGTCCGCGCGGGCTCGCTCACACTCGCGCGCGCGATTTCCTATGTGCCCTCAGGGGTGGTGCTCGCGGTGGTCGACCCTGGTGTGGGCACCAGCCGGCGCAGCATCGCGATCGAGGTCGGCGACGGCGAGGGTGTCTTGGTCGGCCCCGATAACGGTCTGCTCGCTCCGGCGGTCGCTATGGCGGGTGGTGCCGGCCGTGCTGTCGTGCTCTCGAACGTCGAGTACCAACTCATTGCGCCAGGCACCACCTTTGCGGGGCGGGACATCTTCGCCCCCGCAGCTGCGCACCTCTGTAACGGGGTCGACCTCTATGACCTCGGCGAGCCCATCGATGCAGAACTGCTCGTGCCCGGCGTCATTCCACTGCCACGCACCGAGGGCGACGCGTTGGTTACCGAAGTGCTGTGGGTGGATCGATTCGGCAACTGCCAACTCAACGTCGGCCCATCTGAGGTCGCCCACCTCGGCGACAAGATCAAGGTCACCGTCGGTGAGCTGACGGGTGCACCGCTGACCCGCGTGGCCACCCTGTCAGCGAACTTCGGTGACCTCGGCAGCGGCGTCGTCGGCCTCGTCACCGATTCGTACGGCATGCTCGCGCTCTGCGTCGACCGCCGTTCGGCAGCGGAGGAACTGCGCATCGGCCCGTCCGATCAGGTTGTCCTCGAGGCGGTCACGGACGGCAACGACAACATTGGAGCAGGTATCACCAGTCCGGTGAACCTGCGCATCAACCGCTAGCGTTCCACACATGCGCCCGGCCACAACGCTTGCCCTTGGACTGCTCCTTCTGGCGATACTCGTCGCGGGCACGCTTTCTCTGCTTCGGCTCTAGGCCTGCAACGCTTGGCACTAACATCAACGCCCGGGGGTCCGAGCTCGTGAATCTTGCCAACATCATCAATGACCATCCGAGCGATCAGGTCGCGCTCATCAGCCGCAACCGCGCCACAACCTATGGTGCCCTCATCGATCAGGTAGCCGGGCTGCGCGGTGGACTCACCGAACTCGGCGTGACGAAGGGCGACCGGGTCGTTCTTCTCGTGGGCAACGGTCGATTCTTCGTGGTGTCGTATCTCGCTGTTCTTGGTCTCGGTGCCGTTGCTGTGCCGCTCAACCCGAGCAGCCCGGCGCCCGAACTCACCCGTGAAATTGTCACGGTTGGCGCTTCCACCGTGATCGTTGGACCCGCTGCCGTCAACGCCTGGCGCAACATCGATCGCGGCGATGTGCCGCTGGTCGAACGAGTCATCGCCACTGAGGGCCACGAACTCGAGGACGCCACCTCGATCGATGAACTGATCACGTCGGCGCAGGTGCCCGTGGTCGACGTTGCCCCCGATCACCTTGCGGTGCTGATGTTCACGAGCGGTACCGCTGGCTCGCCGCGCGCAGCGATGCTCAGTCATGGGAACCTGATGTCCAACATCGAGCAAGTGATCAACACCGAAGCCTCGATGCGCCCGACCGACATCGTGTACGGCGTGCTCCCGATGTTTCACATCATGGGACTCAATGTCGTACTCGGCATTTCACTCGCCGTCGGCGCCACCATCGTGCTCATCCAACGCTTCGATCCGTCAACCGCACTCGAGACCATCCGGGATCGCAAGGTCACCGTGGTTCCCGGTGCTCCCCCGATGTGGGTCGACTTCTCGATGTGCGAAGCTCCCGGCGACGCGTTTGCAACTGTGCGAACCGCGCTCACTGGCGCAGCAAAGATGCCCGAGGAAGCAATGAAGCGCCTCGACGAACGTTTCGGCGTCACGCTTCTCGAAGGGTACGGCCTCACCGAGGCGTCACCGATCGTCACGTCCTCGGCCGCTGGGGCTTCACGTCCAGGCTCGGTCGGCAAAGTCATCAACGGCGTAGACATGCGCATCGTCGATGAAGCCGGCGACGACGCGCTCGAAGGCGACACCGGCGAGATCTGGATCAAGGGCCCCAACGTGTTCCAGGGTTACCTCGATGATGCCGAGAGCACTGCCAGGGTGCTCAGCGGCGATGGTTGGTTGCGCACCGGCGATATCGGTACGACCGACAGCGACGGTTTCGTGTATCTCGTCGATCGAGCGAAGGACCTCATCATCGTCTCCGGGTTCAACGTCTTTCCGGCCGAAGTCGAAGAGGTGTTGCTCGCTCATGCGGGCGTCGCCCAAGTTGGCGTGATCGGCGTCCCACATCCACATACTGGTGAAGCCGTGAAGGCATTCGTTGTACCCCAACCGGGCGTCCACCTCGAGGAAGACGAGTTGATTGCCTACTGCACCGGCGAACTTGCCCGGTACAAATGCCCGTCGAAGATCCTCTTTGTCGATGAACTGCCGCGCAACGTAACGGGCAAACTGCTACGCCGCTCGCTCGTGTGAGGCAGCGAGGCTGACCCGGCGACGCGTCGCGCTGCTCGCCACCAAGAACCCTGCAAACAGAACGCAGATCCCGACGAGCAGAGTGACTGCGAACGCGCGGTCCTTGCCAAGTCGGCCAGCCACGGTGCCGCTCGCCGACAGCACCAGTGTGCCGACCGCGATGAGCACGTTGCCGAGCGCGAGGCGCCCAGGCAACGACACCGTGCGCGTGGCGCCATCACCCAACGCCGGCACGTTGCCACGCGCGACGCGCCATGCGGACCACAGCGCACCACCGATGATGACGATCGCCGGTATGCCCGATCCCACCGCAGCAAAGACGCGCGGGGCAACACCGAACACTTCGCTGCCCTTGGGAAGATCGTGACCCGACACTGCAATTTTGGTGGGCGCGCTCAGCACAACCCCGGCGGCGATGCCCGACAACGCAATCAGCCAAACGCGAATGCGGTCGCCCCACACGCGTCCGGCAAGCAGATACACCGTGCCGAGCGCGAGCCACGGAACATTGAGCACCGCCCCGGTGAGGAAGAAGACGCGAAAGGTGGCCGTCCCCCAGCCATGCGCCTCTGCCCACCACAGCGCAAAGCCGCCCAACGTGAAGAAACCCAGCGACACCGACCACGCCAGTTCGTGCATCCGCCGCCGACGCAACCAACGATCGAGAGTGCTCAACGCGAACGCCAGCGCCACGAGCGTGGCGGCAGCGGCGAAGGCGGCATTGGTGGTCATCGGATCGACGCTAGTGGTTCGTTGGCGAGCGCAGCAGTTCGTGTCGAGCGGCTTGCGAACTTTGTGAACGCGTGCACGAGTGCCTAGCGTGTAGATCGCATGCCAGCAGAACGCGCTCGTCGCCGAATCCCCGAGGCCACCGTTGCCCGGCTTCCGGTATACCTGCGCATTCTGATCGAACAGGCCACCGAAGAGGTCGAGAACATCAGTAGCGAGGGCCTCGCCGAACTCGCCGGCGTCAACGCCGCCAAGGTTCGCAAGGACCTGTCCTATCTCGGCAGCTATGGCACTCGAGGCGTCGGCTACGAGGTTGCATTCTTGGTGTATCAGGTCCGCCGTGAACTCGGTTTGACGCACGATTGGCCTGTCGTCATCGTTGGTGCAGGCAATCTCGGCCAAGCGCTTGCGGGATACGGCGGCTTCGGCCAGCGCGGCTTTCCGGTCGCGGGCGTGGTCGATATCGACCCAACGAAAGTGGGCAGCGTGATCGGCGGCGTTCGTGTTCGACATATCGACGATCTCGCCCAGATCGTGCAGTCGCGTCAGATCAGCATCGGTGTGGTCGCGACGCCTCCGGCAGCGGCACAAGATGCCGCCGATCGCCTCACCCGCGCAGGCGTTACGAGCATTTTGAACTTCGCCCCTGTCGTGCTCGCGGTGCCTCACGGCATTAGCGTTCGCAAGGTTGACCTCGCGGTCGAGTTGCAGATCTTGAGTTATTACGAGCAACGTCGGGTCGGCGTTGGTCTCCACGCGATCGGGTCGAGTGACTCCGGTAGCGGGGCGAGCGCGTAGGGTTTCGTCACAACAAGGAAGGTTGTCGCACACGTGTCGATCGTGGTCATTGGCGTGAATCACCGGACAGGGCCTTTGGCCCTCCTTGAGCGCGTCTCTGTCGCCGACGAGTCACTGCCGAAGGCGATCGCCAGCCTCACGAGTCGGGTGAACATTCGTGAAGCGGTCGTACTCAGCACGTGTAACCGCACCGAGGTCTACGCCGTGGCCGAGCGCTTTCACGGCGCGTACGCCGACATCCGCGACTTCCTGTGCGAGCTCGGCGGTCTCGCGCCCGATGAACTGCATCCTCACTTGTACAGCCAGCACGACGAAGCTGCCGTCGCCCACCTCTTCGAGGTTGCCTGCGGGCTTGATTCAGCCGTACTCGGTGAGACGGAAATCCTGGGCCAGGTTCGTCATGCATGGGAGTTCGCCCAGACCGAAGGCGGCGCCAAGGCAACGCTCAATCTGTTGTTCCGTCACGCGATCGAGACCGGCAAGCGCGCCCGCACCGAAACGGGGATCAGCCGATCGACCACGAGCGTCAGTCATGCTGCTGTCGAGATGGCTACGGAACGCCTCGGCACGCTTCATGGCAAGCGGGTCCTGGTCGTCGGAGCGGGCGAGATGGGTGAGGGCATCGCTGCCGCACTCGTTGCGGCCGGCGCGACCGACATCGTCGTCACGAACCGCACCGAGTCACGCGCCGAGCACCTCGCCGAGCGCGTTCAGGGTCGTGTCGTACCGTTCAACCAACTTGCGCAGGCCATCGCGCACGTCGATGTGCTGCTCACCTGCACCGGCTCTGGCAGCATCCTGATCGACAGCGACACCGTGTCAGACGCTCGGTCAACGAACACCACCCCGCTCCTCATCGTTGATATCGCAGTACCGCGCGATGTCGATGGCACCGTTGCCGCGTTGGCCAAGGTGACCTTGCTCGACCTCGACGATTTGCGCGACTGGGCCGCAAAGGGGATCGAGAAGCGGGCCGGAGAAGCCGCTTCGGTGCGGGTGATCGTGGGCGAGGAAGTCGAGCGCTTCACCATCGATGTCACCGCCCGCCAGGCCGCACCGCTTGTGGCACAACTGCACGAACACGCCGAGGCCATCCGCCAGGCCGAGCTCGATCGATTCTCATCGCGGCTCGCCGGTCTCGAGCCAGCCCAGCGCGCCATCTTGGACGCAGTGACCAAGGGCATCATTGCCAAGCTGCTGCATGCACCCAGCGTGCGCCTGAAAGAAGACGTCGGCACGCCCAGCGGCGAGCGCAACGCAGCAGCGGTACACGACCTTTTCGACCTGAGCTGACTCCGGACCATGTCCGCGCGAACGCTGCGTATCGCCACCCGTTCGAGTGCACAGGCGCGTACGCAGGCCGAGGTCGTCGCGGCTGCGATCGAAGCAACATCGCCGAGTTGGCGCACCGAGTTGGTGTTCGTCGAGACGCTCGGCGATAGGCGCCAAGACGTGGCGCTGCACTCCATCGGCGGCCAAGGCGTGTTCGTCAAAGAAGTTCAACACGCAGTGCTCGAGGGGCACGCGGATATTGCGGTGCACAGCGCCAAGGACCTGCCTTCGCAGCCCGGCCCAGAGCGTGCGGGGGTCACACTCACGATTGGCGCGTACACCGAACGACGCGACGCCCGCGATGCCCTGGTGGGCAGCACACTCGATGGTTTGCGTCTCGGGGCTACGGTCGCCACAGGTTCTGTTCGCCGCCGCGCCCAACTCTACGCTCTCCGCCCAGATCTGCAGTTCGTTGAGCTCCGCGGAAATATTCACACTCGTCTGTCCAAGGTGCCCACCGGCGGTGCGATCGTGATGGCCGTTGCCGCACTGGAGATTCTTGGGTTGACCGACTCGATCGCGCAGTCCATGTCGGCCGACACGATGGTGCCCGCAGTCGGTCAAGGGTGCGTCGCGATCGAGTGTCGCAACGACGACGACGCCACCCTCAGCGTCCTTTCCGGAATCGATCACGCGCCAACGCGACGTGCGGTCACTGCTGAACGAGCGTTCCTGGCCGAGCTCGGCTCAGGCTGTTCGCTCCCGATCGGCGCGCACGTCGCCGACGGCCACCTCATCGCATTTCTCGCCGATGACAACCACCGCGCTCTGCAGACATCCGTCCGACTCGGTCCCGATTGGATCGCCACAGCGATCGACACGGCGCGCTCATTGCACGCCGAGATCCTGCAGTGAACGCGTTGCCACTCGCACATCGCCGGGTGGTCATCACGCGGGCAGCCGATCAGACTGAACTGCTCTCACGGCGATTGCGTGAACTTGGTGCAGAGCCAATCTCGCTCCCTCTCATCGAGATCGCCGAGGCTTCCGATGGTGGAGCAGCGCTACGGGCCGCCCTGACTCGTCTTTCGACATTCGATTGGCTCGTGGTGACTTCGCCCAACGGTGCACTTCGCGTGAACGACGCTGTGGCCGGGCTCGGCGAGGGTCGTCCCCGTATCGCGACCATCGGCACCGCCACTGCAGCGGTATTCGGCGAGCCTGTCGACCTCACACCGAGGCATCAGATCGCCGAGGGATTACTTGCTGAATTCCCCGCTGGCAGCGGCGCCGTGTTGCTCACGCAAGCTGAAGTGGCGCTCCCGAACCTGGCAGAAGGCCTCGCCGAGCTGGGCTGGCACGTCGAGGTCGTCGCCGCCTACCGCACAACGACGTGTACGCCCACGAGCTCGCAGCGCGCCGAAGCACTCACGGCCGACGCGGTGCTGTTCGCGAGCGGATCAGCCGTTCAAGCGTGGGTCGACGCGTTCGGTTCGGCGACATCACCAACCGTCATCGCTATCGGGCCTGCTACGGCCGAGGTTGCTCACCGTTTAGAGCTCAAGGTGGATGCGATCGCGGCCGATCATTCAGTGGACGGCTTGGTCAAATGTCTGATGGCCTATTTCCTCGAACACAGTTAGCATCTACGCCACGTCCGGCCAATACACACGCGGACTGCGCAGGACGAGGGCGGACATCACTCACATGACAGCTGGGCACAAGGGACGGGTTTACGCGCTCGCCGGTGGCGTGGCAGCGATCGCTGTCGTCACCCTGGCGTCTTTTGTCGTGCCCGAGACCGTGTCGGCCCGCATCATCGCCACGACGTCGGCCGTCTCAGTGGTGTCGCCGAAGGTCGCCACAAACCCCTCGGTGTCGGGCGATGGTCACTTCGTGGTCTTTACTGCGGCTCCCAGCACTCCTGACGGTCGCACCGACAGCGTGTGGCTGACCGATCGCACCAACGGTTTCAGTGCCGAGCTCACCAACGCAAAGAGCGGCATTCGCCTGGGCAACAGCGTGTCGCCGGTGATCAGCGCCGATGGATGCGTCGTCGTCATCACAACAGAGATGGCGTTCGATCTCTTCCGAGACGATGATCGCGGCAATCGCTGGGACGTCTACCGAACCACGCTCGGATGGTGCGGTGGAAAGCCGAACGACTGGCAGTTGGTCTCGG
>JAYTWP010000408.1:0-7497 GCA_043743395.1 Actinomycetota bacterium
GTCGCCTCCGGCGCTGGCGGGGCGGCACGGGCAGCCGTGTAAGATTTGAATATGTCGCGGGTGTAGTTCAGCGGCAGAACATCAGCTTCCCAAGCTGAGAACGCGAGTTCGATTCTCGTCACCCGCTCCATTGAAAGACCAGCTCAGAGCCGGTACGCCCTCCGAGCACCGCTCGCGAAATCGGTCGTCGTGCCATATCGTGCCACTTCCGTGCCACAACGGAATTAGGCTTGTCGGCATGGGTCGCAGCCCGTGGGGAAGCGTGCGCAAGTTGCCGTCGGGCCGGTTCCAGGCGCGCTACTGCGTCGATCTCGTGTGGCGCGGCGCGCCGACGACGTTTCGCACCAAGCGCGAGGCCGACGCGTACCTCGCTTCCGGTGCGTTCCGATGTCAATCGCGGGTCGTGGATCGACCCCGACGCCGGCAAGGTGACGTTCGAGGAGTACTCGTCGCGCTGGCTCGCCGAGCGACCACAACTGAGGCCACGCACACGTGAGCTGTACGAGGGCGAGTTGCGGTTGCACATCCTCCCGGAGCTCGGCGCTGCGGACTGCGCCTCGGCGAGATCCGGGGCTTGCGGGTGCGGCACCTCGATCTGCTGCATCGCACGGTTCGGATCGAGGAGCAGTATCAAGAGCTCAGCGATGGCACGCTCGTGCTCGGCCCGCCCAAGACCGATGCCGGGGTGCGGACGATCGTGATCCCGCAAGTGATCATCCCCGACCTCGAGCAGCATCTCGCGTCGGTGCCCCTCGGTGCGGATGGTTTGTTGTTCACGACCACGAGCGCCGCGCCGATGCGGCGAGCGACGTTGTACACCGCGTGGGGCCGAGCGACGAAGGCCGTCGGCATCAGCGGCCTGCGCTTCCACGACCTCCGCGTGCGCCGGCAACACCCTCGCGGCCGCTACCGGGGCAAGCACGAAGGAACTGATGGCGAGAATGGGTCAGTCGTCACCACGCGCCGCGCTCATCTATCAGCACGCAACACAGGACCGCGACGCGGCGATCGCCGCCGGCCTCAGCTCGATGGTCGAGGAGCACCGAACCGCCACCTCGTGACGCTCGGCGCTGCGAGCGCGGAACGGCGAGGCACGGGCGATCCACTCGCGCAATAGCCTCCTCAATTCGGCGCAGACCAGCGAAAGGTCAGTCCGGACGGTGAGCGCACAGCTTGCGACTGCAGCCCCGTAACGGCCGGACAACGCGCGCCATTTTTGCCGGTGCTTGCCCTGGCGGTATCCCGGCAGCGACGAACTCTGGTGCTGTTGGGCGATTGGCTGCTTCGGGACCCGTCCTCCAGGGCACATCAGAGCGTCCACCACACCCGGAGCGCTTCATGCCGGCCGCGGACACGTCGTTTGAGGTGATTCAGGTCATCCTCAGTGCGTGCGGCCGGGTTTGCGCGGGTCAATCATGTTTGGTCCCCGGCTCTATGAGTCCTGATTCGTAGGCAGCGATGACCGCCTGAACCCGGTCTCGCAGCCCGAGCTTCATCAGAATGTGGGTTACGTGAGTCTTCACCGTGGCTGCTGACAGGTAGAGGGCATCGGCGATCTCCACGTTCGAGCATCCACTCGCCAGCTTTCTCAGGACTCCAAGCTCTCGGTCAGTGAGCTCTGCGAGGGTCACCGGGATCTCCGCGCCAGGCCGGGGCCGACGTACGTAGGTCTCGACCAGCCGTCGAGTGATCGCCGGGCTGAACAAGGTCTCACCCTCGGCTGCCAGCCGGATCGCCTCGATCAGACGCGGGGCGGGCGATGACTTGAGTAGGAACCCGCTGGCGCCGGCTTGGAGCGCGTCGAATACGTGCTCGTCCTGGTCGAACGTGGTCAGCATCACGACCTTGGTTGGGCTCCCCGCGCGGGCGAGTTCTCTTGTTGCATCGATGCCATCCATCCCGGGCATACGGATGTCCATGAGCACGATATCCGGCTGCAGCCTTCGGACTGCCGCGACTGCGGTTGCGCCGTCCTCTGCCTCTCCGATCACCTCGAGGTCGCCAGCAGATTGGAGAATCATGGTGATACCACTACGGATCAAGGCTTGGTCATCGGCGACGACCAGACGGATCGTCATGAGGCCCCAGTCGGGAGATTCACGAGAACCTCAAATCCACCGGTTGGCGTCGGCCCGAATCGAAGGTCGCCACCGAAGACACTGACGCGCTCCCGGAGACCAACGAGGCCATGGCCCTGACCTGCAGGCTTGATTGTCTGGGCCCCATTTCCGGCGCCGTTGACGACCTCCACGTCAATGCTCTCGGCGCCGTAGCGGAGCAGCGCTCGAGTCGGCGCGGTGCGGGCGTGGGCGACGACGTTGGTCAGTGCCTCCTGCACGACTCGGTAGACACAGACGTCGAGGCCCGGAGACAACGGGCGAACGTGGCCCTCGATCGTGAACTCGATGGGGAGGCCAGCGTGGCGGACCTGGTCGACAAGCCGGTCAAGTGACTCGATGGAGGGTTGGGGGGCCAGGCCGTCGTCGTCGCCCGCCCAGCGCAACAAGCCAAGCAGGCGCTGCATCTCACCGAGGGCCTCGCGGCCGACCTCCTGCACTGCGGTTAGGGATGCGTGGGCACTGATCTGGTCACCGGTCAGCGCGAGTTCGGCAGCGGCGGCCTGGACGATCATAAGGCTGAGCCCGTGGGACACGATGTCGTGGAGTTCTCGGGCGATCCGCATCCGTTCCTGGGTCACCGCGTTCCGCAACGTCGACGTTGCAAGGTGCTGGGCCTCGATCAGGCACCGCTCAGCGGCGGTCGCATCGTCCAGTCTGTGGCGAACCAGACGTCCCGCCCCCCACGCCCCAGCCAGTTGCAGCCCTGACATGCCGAAGTCGCCGACGGCGGTTGGTCCTTTGATCGTGGCAATGGTCGCCCACGCCATGCCCAGCGCTAACGCCAACCCGATTAGGGCGGGTTTGCGGTCGCTGTAGGCGCCCACCGAGTACTGAGCCACCAGGAAGGCCAACACCGGGACGAACATCTCGTTCATCGGCACACCCGTAAGCAGCGCAGCCGCACCACAGGCCACCACGAACGTGCCGGAGGGGACGGGCCAATGGCGACGGCCGAGCAGGCCCAGCGACATCGCCAAGTACAAGGGTGTGGCACCAGCCGCGTGCGGACGGATGGCGGCATTGCCCCACAGTTCGAATTGCCCGGCGACCGCCACCAACAGTGCGACCGCGACATCGAAGCGAGCATGGCGCCCAGCCGGGTTCCGGTCTTCAGTCACGACCCACATAGGACCCAAACTACCCCTGCCACCGCGGGCGTGAGTCCGACGAAGGTCGCCATCCAATGGTCCAAAGGTCGCATACAGATCCATCGCAGGGCCGATGTGCGCCAGCGCGACAAAATCGTATCTTCAACTGTGCACCCACCCTGGGTGCCAGGGAGGCACGGACATGATCAGTTCCAGAAGGCTAGTCACCACCGCCGCGGCCGTGGTGCTCGCCGCCGGAATCACGAGCTGCTCTTCGTCCTCGGGCGGATCAGCCGCGACGACCACGACAGCCAAGACGGCTCAGACCACCACCACCACCACCATCACCACCGACACCACCACCAGCATCGCAAACCCGATCGTCCATCTCACCGCGACCTTTACCGGGAACAACGGGGTTGACGAACCCATCACCGTGGCGTTCGACGGGGCGGTCAACGACAAAGGGACCGCCACGCAAACCGCCAAAGACGGGACCCAAGGCGAGTCCGGCACCATTGTGTTCAAACTCGCCAAGGGGACCATGGAAGGCAGCTTCGTCGAACGCGACTTCCAGATGAACCTTGACGAGGCCGCCTGCGGAGCAGCCCCGACGAGCAACGGGACGATCACGATCACGAGCGGCACCGGGGACTACGTCCGGGTAACCGGGGATCTGAGCTTTACAACAGCCGGAACAATGGTCGGGGCCAAAGACGCCACGGGAACATGCGTGGCCCAAAGCATGCCCCCGGTCTCTTCCGTCATCGTCCTCAAAGCCGTCGGCCCAATGACGCTCGATGGCTGACCCAAGCGTCTGGTGGGCAGTGGTCGATCGCCGGATGCTCAGGCGTTCTGGTCGATCGGTTCGGATGTGAGAACCATCGCTGTCGCCCTCTTCGCAGGACGTCCGTGGCCAGTCTGTCGAGCGGATTCGACGTGCCCGCCCATCCGCTCCGAGTTCGAGGGCACGGGTCTTCGGCGGAGTGCTGGCAGATCATCGCAGCGCGCATCGTCGAGTGTCCGAGCACTGCTTGCTGCTCGAAGACTGCACGGCAGAAGCCATCGGCGTCGATCTGCCAAGATGCAACCCCGACGCCTCGTTGCTCGTGATCCAACTTCTCGTTGGATGGATCTCGGACTCGACTTCATTTGCCCCGGCACTCCGTGCGCCAGGGTAGACAGCCTGGCCGCTCAGATCTGTAGGTACCCGCCAACGGACATCAACGGCCCGCTGTGGATGAGCCGCCCGGGCAGGTTACGAGCACGAACAGACGGCGGCGTTGAGCGAGCCGAGCGCTCGTTACCCGGTGCTGCCGGCAGCGAGTGTCATCGGGTCGTCGACCGCGGCGCACAGTTGGGCCAGGTCGAATTGGTGGCGGCCACGGTCGCGGCTGTCAGCGATGTAGGCGCGAGCTTTGAGGACAAGCGCGCCGTGGAGATCGGGCACTGGCACGATTGCATTACCGGCCTCCGTGCTGATCGCGCACTGCGCGGCCCGTTGCAGCGCCCGATAGCCACCCTCGATCGGCACCGGGTCACGTCCTGCCAGGCGCAGCGGTAGATGCTTGGGCATGTGGTCGGGAACCATGACGGCGAGCACCAGGCTGTCGTTGCGGAACCGATGCTGTCGGCGGTTGTTCGCCGACGGTTGCGCCGTGAGGTCGAGGGCGGACGCGGCGTCACGGCAGGCGAAGAGGGCGTCCGGGTTGACCAGCACATTGGCGACGATGTCGATGTCGGTGGTCGCGCACCCCGGCGTGATGCCTGCGATGTGGCAATGCAGAGCGACCATCTGGCCGCCGACCAGCACCCAATCGGTCGGCTGCAGATGGCGGGCAAATTGCGCCAAGTGCGCCCACAGCTGCCATGCCGGCGTGTCGCCGGTCTTCAAGGACACCGGTGTCTGGGTGAGTCGTTCGTTCATCGGCGGCCTCCGCTCGCTCTCCGGAACAGCGCACGTCCTGCCGCGCTCGTACGCTCGTCGCGGTCCTCGATCAGATCGACCGCTACCGCCAGATCAGGCAACGGCGAGCCGAGCACGACAGCGAGCTGGGCGCCCTCGAGTGCGACGGTGCGCAATGTCACGTCGCCGTCCTCGGCAGGACGCAACTTGAACTCGCTGACCAATCGCTCGATGGTCGACCGTGCCGCATACGCGTCGAATCTCGCGGATGTCTCGGTGAGTCCTGCAGCCGCCAAGGTCGTGGCCGACAGCCCGGCGCGGACCAGCCCTGGCCTCGCCCTGAGACGCTCTACATACGCCGGGCGCGTGATGTAGTGATTGACGTCGGCACGTCGGCGCGCCAGCCACCGCCAGTCGTCGAGATCGCGCCCGCCGAGCACGAGTAGCCGTCGGCGGCGCTCGTCCTTCACCTCGAACGTTTCGCGCACTTCCGGACTGACGTCGACAGCGAACCGCGACAACAGCGCCGCCCACGCAGTGATCGGGGCGAGTGCCCGCCCACCATGGGGTTGGCGCACATGGCGATAGGCGGCGAGCGAGACCGGATCGATCAGCCACACCGAGCCGGCCTTCGTCCCAGACAGCGAACCAGCAGCGAGCAGTGCGCGGACGCGCTGAACGTTCACTCCGAGCAGCGCTGCTGCGTCAGCCACGACCATCTGGTTGTCGCCCATGTTCATAACCTCACACTACTATAGCGACAGCGCTTTAATAGTGTGGGTTACCAGAACCTTCGGAGTCGATCCCGGCGTGCACCTCGCCGAGGGCTGGACCGTCGAGGCAGTGCTGGCCGAGTACCCGCAGCTCGAGGTTGCCGACGTGCGAGCTTGCATCGCCTACGGCGCGCAGCTGGCGGACGGGCGGTTCGCCGATCTCGACGCAGCCGGGTGAAGGTCAAGCTCGACGAGAACATCGGCCAGTCGGTTCGTCGCAGATTGACGGACGCTGGGCACGATGTGTCCACAATCGTTGATCAGGACATGACGGGCGCGCCCGACGAAGTCGTCTACCAGACGTGCGCCGCTGAGGGTCGCACGCTCGTCACGTTCGACCTCGACCTCGCCAATCCGTTCGTCTTCGACCCCTCGCCCGCCAGCGGGGATCGTCGTGCTCCGGCTGTCGCACGTGCAAGACCCGAGCGACGTTGCCGCAGTGGTCGATCAACTTGTGGGGGTCGCCGCTGATCGCGACGTCGATCGCGCATTGTGGATCATGTCAGTACGAGGCGTTCGGCGATTCGTCCCACCCGACCGAGTCATGAACCGCTCCACAGCGCCGAGCAATTTTCCTTGCGCGCTGCAACCTTCGTGCCATATCCGTGTCACAACGGAGCAGAAACAAGCGCCACAGGGCAACACTGGTGGAACCAGATAACACCGCTGAACTGGTGCTTTCCGAAACGGCGCAGGTCAGGAAACTGGCAAGATCGATTTCATCAGCTTCAGGAGTGATCGACGGCCATCGCAGCGCGTCGGCCCTCGAGGATCGCCTCATGGATAGTGCGCGGCGCCACACAATCGCCTGCCTGTACATGGGCGAACGCAAGCCGCTCGGTCGGTAGGCGGAAACCGCAATCGATCACGGCAGCACACGCGATGTCGCGGCGCATTGCCGTGAAGCGATCTTCGACCACGACATGGTCCGAATACACGTCACGGAGCAACGCGCGGCGCTCCACCTGAACCCCCTGTTGGGCCAGGCGGACGTTCGCAGGAGCGAGATCGCCGCTTCGGCTGAGCTCGTTGCCAGCGATGTTGTCCTGCGTGACGAGCACGGCGCGATTGCCGAGTTGTTCGGCGAGAGCGATCGCGATCGGGCCTCCGATCGGATCGAACAACACGATCTGCCCCACGTCGGGCAACGTTGCCGCACCAGAATGAACGTCGCGCACGTCGAGAACCATGTCGGGCGCAGACACCGCGTATGTGCGCACACCAGGAATGGATCCGGTTGCCTGAATGACGACGTCCGTCGGGTCGTACGACGTGTGATGATCGACGGTGCTATCCAACTCGATGTTCACGCCCAGGCGGCGGCATTCGGCCACAAGCCAGTCAATGAGTGGCTGTGCCGGACCGGCGATCGCCGCGGTCCCACCAAGCTGCGCAGCACGCTCGATGATGCGCACCTGATGACCCCGCAGCGCTGCAACACGCGCTGTCTCCAGGCCAGCGGGACCCCCGCCGACAACCACGACCTCGCGGCGGTGGCGTGTTCGTGCTGTCCAATCGGGGTCCTCGGTCTCGCGACCGCTTGTTGGCTCGCCGATGCACGTGACGATGGGGTTGCGGGCATCGCGTACTTGGCAGGTTTGATTGCAGCG
>JAYTWP010000409.1:0-8362 GCA_043743395.1 Actinomycetota bacterium
CTGCTCGGTTACCTCAAGCAGTTGCTCGCACGCCGACCTGATCTCAAGGTGATCGTCACCTCAGCCACCATCGACACGCAACGATTCTCCGAGCACTTCAATGGTGCACCCGTCATCGAAGTGACCGGGCGCACCTACCCAGTGGAGGTCCGTTACCTACCCTTCGGCGCTGCCAATGACGACGGTGTCGATGACGATCGAGATCAGGTGCAGGCGGTCTGCGACGCGGTCGATGAACTGAGCCACGAGGGTCCGGGTGATGTACTTGTGTTCCTCAGCGGCGAGCGCGAAATTCACGACACCGCAGAGGCGCTGCGCAGACTCGATCGTCCCAACACGGAGATCCTTGCGTTGTACGCGCGGTTGTCCGCGTCTGAGCAGCATCGAATCTTTCAGCCCCACACAGGTCGGCGCGTGGTGTTGTCCACGAACGTTGCCGAGACTTCGCTCACGGTCCCGGGTGTGCGGTTCGTGGTCGATGCTGGCGCGGCGAGAGTGTCTCGATACAGCCACCGGCTCAAGGTGCAACGCTTGCCGATCGAGCCCATTTCGCAAGCGTCAGCGAACCAGCGCGCGGGGCGGTGCGGGCGTGTCGCGCCGGGCATTTGTGTGCGGCTGTACACGCAGGGCGATCTCGACAACCGACCCGAGTTCACCGAGCCGGAAATCCTGAGGACGAACCTCGCGTCGGTGATCTTGCAGATGACGGCGCTCGGCCTCGGCGACGTGAGCAAGTTTGCCTTCCTCGATCCGCCTGATGGGCGATCGGTGCGCGATGGCGTGGCGCTTCTCGAAGAACTCGGGGCGATGGCGCCTGATCAGCCTGATGACCATCGGCAACTGACACCACTTGGTCGGCGTCTCGCGAGGTTGCCCGTGGATCCGCGGCTCGGTCGGATGGTGCTCGAGGCCGACCGACACGGATGTGTCCGCGAAGTGATGGTGATCGCGGCAGCACTGTCTATCCAAGACCCACGCGAGAGGCCGACTGCACACCGGCAGGCAGCCGACGAGGCGCATCGGCGCTTCGTGGTCGACGGCTCGGACTTTCTCGGCATCGTCGCGCTCTGGGATTACCTGCGCGAGCAACAGCGCGCGATGACATCCAGCCAGTTTCGCAGGCTCTGCCGTACGGAGTATTTGAACTACTTGCGTGTACGTGAGTGGCACGACTTATATAGCCAACTTCGTCAAGTGACTGGGTCGGTCGGCGTGCGGCCTGGGACCGAACGCGGCCATCCGGATCGCGTGCATCAGTCGGTGCTCGCCGGACTGTTGTCGCACCTCGGCGTGCGCGACGCAGAGACTCGCGAATTTCGTGGCGCGCACGGGTCGAAGTTCGCCATCGTGCCCGGCTCGGCGCTCGCCAAGAAGCCGGTGCGATGGGTGATGGTGGCCGAACTCGTGGAGACAAATCGTTTGTGGGGGCGAGTTGCAGCGAGCGTGCAACCCGAATGGGCCGAACGACTCGGAGGCCACTTGGCGAAGCGTTCGTACGGAGATCCGGTGTGGGATCCGCGGCGTGGCGGCGCAATCACCGTCGAGCGTGTCACCCTCTACGGCCTTGCGATCGTGTCGGGTCGGCGAATTGGTTACGACCGTGTCGATTCACATGTCGCGCGAGCGATGTTCATTCGCCATGCACTCGTCGATGGCGACTGGACCACTCGGCACACGTTCGTCGAACGCAATTGCGCCTTCATCGAACAGGTCCGCGAGTTGGGTGATCGAATGCGCCGAGTCGACCTCATCGACGACAGCGCATTGTTCGCGTTCTACGACCGACGCGTCGGGCAGGGCGTTGTCTCCACGCGTCACTTCGACCGCTGGTGGAAGGACGAACGCGCGATCAACCCGGCGCTGCTCGATCTGTCGCTTGCGGACCTTGTCGGGGAGGGGGCTGAGAGCGGTGCGGGGCGCGCCGCCGACACGAACGCCTATCCGAACTCGTGGCAGCAGGGTGATCTCAGCTTGCCTTTGACCTATCGATTCGATCCAGGAGATCCGTGCGATGGGGTCACCGTGCATGTGCCACTTGCCATCCTGAATCGGGTTCGGGCCGAGGAGTTCGAGTGGCAGGTACCTGGATTTCGCGACGACTTCGTCACGGCCATGTTATGGACGCTGCCGAAGTCGACGCGCCGGACGCTTACGCCCATCGCAGACGCAGCGCGTGTTGCGTGCACGCGCCTCGTGCCTGGCAGCGACGCGATGACCGAGGTGCTGGCGAAGGTCCTCAGCGAGATCGGTGGGGAGCGAGTCTCGCCGACGGCGTTCGAGATCACGCGGGTGCCAGCACACCTGCGCGTGACGTTCAGTATCGAGGCCGACGATGGTCGTTGCATCGCCGTCAGCAAAGATCTCCAGGCATTGCGCAAGCAGCTCAGTGGCCAACTACGCCACGCCATTGCCGAGACGGCTCCGGGAATCGAGCGGGGTGGGTTGATTGCGTGGGACTTCGGCGTGCTCGAGTCGGTGGTCGAGACAACGCGCGAGGGTCATGTTGTGCGCGGGTATCCCGCACTGCTCGACGACGGCGACAGCGTCTCGATCCGGGTGTTCACGAATCCTGAGATCCAAGAGCGGGTCATGCGTTCGGGGTTGCGCCGTTTGCTGCTGCTCACCGTGCCGATCTCGCGTAAGGCGATCGGCCGGGAGATCTCCAACGACGCGCTGCTCGCGATCGGCCGACACGCAGCGGTGAAGCTAGGTCAACTCGCCGACGACTGCATCGCTGCCGCAGCCGACCGGCTCATTGTCGATCATGGGTCGTCGATACGGAATCCGGACGAGTTTGCCCTGCTCCAGAAAACGGCCCGTGTCCATCTCGGTGACGTCGCCACCTCCGCGCTCAGCACAGTCGGCCAGATCTTTGTCGCGGCCGCAGCGGTCGAGACGCGGTTGGCGCGTTTGATCACGCCAGCGTTGGCGCCAAACGTCGCAGACATGGGCGCCCAACTCGCCCGGCTGCTGCGCACCGGCTTCGTCACCGCAACAGGAACGGTGCGTTTGCCCGATGTCGTGCGTTATATACGCGCCATCGAACGTCGACTCGACAAGGTCACCGATGACCCGATCCGAGATCGGCAGCGAATGGCCGAGGTCGTGACCCTCGAGCACCGCTATCGCGAACTCATCGGTCGTCTCGGGCCAAGCCAGATCACCGCCGAGGTGATCGACGTTGGTTGGACGCTCGAGGAGCTACGCGTCAGCCTGTTTGCGCAGGTGCTCGGCACCAACAAGCCGGTGAGCGCGCAGCGCGTACGGCGCGAGATCGATCGGTTGAACGCGGTGTCGCGCTAGCGCGGTAATGCAGCAGACAGGTCGGCCCACAGGTCGCCGATGTCTTCGATGCCGACACTCATCCGTAACAGTCCTGGGTCGACGTGGGCGTCGCCGGCATACTTCTGGCGACGCTCGATCGTGGTCTCCACACCGCCAAGGCTCGTGGCGGGCACGAGTACGCGGACCCGATCGCACACCGCGTCCGCGGCTGCTGCGCCCCCTTTGACGATGAACGAAACCATGGCCCCGAGGCCTGGGTAGCGCACCTCGACCACGCCTCGGTGCACTTTCAGATGATCGACCAGAGCAGCCGCGTTTCGCTGGGAGGCTTCGAGGCGCAGTGGCATGGTGCGCAGGCCGCGCAAGGCAAGGAACGCCTCGAGCGCGCCGGGGGTTGCACCCTGGAACGTACGAGCCTGAACGAGTCGCTCGAACACGTCGTCGTCGGATGTGATGCACAAGCCGATGAGCAGATCACTGTGACCGCCGATGAACTTCGTGCCGCTATGAATCACGATTGCTGCACCATGCTCGAGCGGTCGTTGCAGCAATGGTGTGGCAAAGGTTGAGTCCACCACCATCTTGGCGCCCGCGGCGCGGGATGCGTGACCGATCGCTTCGAGGTCGGCGACGTCGAGCGTTGGATTGGTGGGTGTTTCCACCCACACCACGTCGGCCCCCTGCGCTGCTGTCGTGACGGCGGCGGTATCGGTGAGATCAACTGGGCGAAGCTGCAGGTGTCCTTGCGTTTGGTGCTCGGCGAGTAAGGCGCGTACACCGAGATAGCTGACCTCAGGGAACACGACCACCTTGGGTGCGAGCGCATAGAGGGCAGCCGACGCAGCAGCCATTCCACTCGAGAAAGCAATAGCCCGACCTCCCTCTAGCGCGCCGACGGCGGCCTCGAGCGCAGCCCACGTCTCGGTGCCGTTGACGCGCGTGTAGTCGCCGCCGTCCCGATAGTTCGAGGCCAGCACAATGGGCTGGTTCAGCGGTGTGCCGACTGCCGTTGGTCGCCCGGCGGTAACGGCGATCGTATGGAGCGACATGGCACGTGGGGGTTGGTCTGCTGTTGTCACGCACCAATGTTTGCACACCCGCAGCCGCCTCAACACAATGCCGACGAGGGTGCTTGTTCTACAATCCGGAGACCGAGGCCTTGGTGCTGAGAACCGTAGTGACATCGCGAGGAGATCCGAGTGAAGCGATATGACGTGCTCGTCATTGGCGGCGGCATCGCGGGTGTCTCCATCGGCTACGAGCTCGCCGAAGACCGCTCTGTTTGTCTGCTCGAAATGGAGAGCACGCTGGCCTTTCATACCACCGGTCGGTCTGCGGCAACATTTCTCGAGAGTTATGGCGGGCGCGTTATCCGGCTGCTCACGACGGCCAGCCGGGCATTCATGGAAGATCCACCGGCGGAGTTCACCACGCCGCTGCTGACGCCACTTCCACTGTTGTGGATCGCTCCGCACGGCACCGCTGCGAACATTCGAGCGCTCTACGACGAAGTGATCGAGTTCGTGCCCGACGTACGGTTGCTGAGTCCTGCTGAGGCGGCCGCACAGTCGCCTGCAATCCGTGAGGACTGGCTCGAACTCGCAATGTCCGAACCTGGCGCGAGCGAGATCGATGTGGCTGCGGTGCACCAAGGATTCGCGATGGGTCTTCGTCATCGCACGGGCGAGATCTATCAATCCTCACCGGTGGTGAAGCTCGAGTTCGTCAACGGCATGTGGCGCGCGACGGATCGTGCAGGTGACGTGCGCGAGGCGCCGGTCGTTGTCAACGCCGCTGGGGCGTGGTGCGACGAGGTTGCGCTGATCGCTGGCGTCAGACCGGTGGGTATCCAACCGTTGCGCCGCACCGTGTTCATGGTGGCGGCGCCCGATCTTGCTGACACGCGCGGACTGCCGTTGGTCGCGGATGTGCGCGGGACCTTCTATGTCAAACCAGAGGGGACGCAATATCTCTGCTCGCCCGCGGACGAGACGCCGTCAGCTCCGTGCGACGCTCGCCCGGACGAACTCGATATTGCGCAAGCGATCGATCACATCAACGAAGCCACGACCCTTGATATTCGTCACGTGCGCACCTCGTGGGCCGGCCTGCGCAGCTTCGTCGCCGATCGAAGCCCTGTCGTTGGATTCGATGTCGAGGCGCAGGGTTTCTTCTGGTTCGTGGGACAGGGCGGCTATGGCATCCAGATATCGCCGACTCTCGCCCGCGTTGGTGCGGCTCTGATTCGTGATGGCGATGTGCCTGGCGATCTTCGCGAGCGGGGCCTCGCCGCTGAACACCTGTCGCGTGAACGGCTCGTCGGCCTCGCCGGACTGCACGGACACTGACCGATGGCGTTGGCGAACACTGACTCCGGCGATCCGCTCGACCGGCTGGGTCGCTTCGCTGCGGACCTGACCTGGGCGGCGATTCCCCACGCGGCGCGTGAGCGCGCCCAGCTTGCGCTGCGTGACACGATCGGAACGATCTTCGGCGGCGCTGCCACGACGGCTGCACGTATCGCGACCCAGACGGCAGCGAGGTACCCGGGGGCGACTCCGATCCTCGGCACGGCCACTTCCTCGGCGGCTCCGTTGGCGGCGTTTGCTACGGCGGTGTCGGCGAGTGCGCTCGACTTCGACGATGGTCACTATCTCGGCGGTGCTATTCATCCTGGCTCGGTGATCGTGTCGTCGCTGCTGACAGCGGCGGCGTCTCTACGAGTGACCACGGCAGAGATCTTGACAGCGCAGGTGGTGGGCTACGAGATCGCTCTGCGGGCCGCACACCTGCTGTGGCCCCGCCACGACACGGACGATTATCACTGCACTGGCACTGCGGCCACATTGGGGGCAGCCGCAGCCGTCACCAAACTTCGCGGCGGCGAGGCGGAGCGCATCAGTCGTTCGATCGCAATCGCATGGGCACACGCGCCGATGTCCACATTTCAGTTGCCGATGGTGAAAGAGAGCATCGGGTGGTCTGCCGCCAGTGCATGTTTCGCGGCGGATCTGGCGTCGGCTGGATTCATGGCGCCGAGAGTCACTGGCTCTTCGGCAATCGACCGGATTCTGCCGCCGACACCGTTCCACCGAGCGGGCGCGATGTCCGATCCTTTTGTCGCCAGTCTGGGTCAGGTCTTTGAGTGCTCGAATACGTACTTCAAACCGTACGCCGCATGTCGCTACACGCATGCTGCCTCGCGGGCCCTCGCCGATCTCATGGCGACGCATGCGCTCGTGTCGGCCGACATCTTTGCGATCGAGGTCCATACACAGCGCGGTGCATTGTTCCTCGACGATCAACGACCGCAAACACTCGATCACGGGCAGTACAGCTTTCCGTTCGTGTTGTCGGCGATCGTGCGCCACGGTGCGGCCGGCCCCGAGCAGATGAACGATGCCGAACTCTCGAACCCAGCGCGCCTCGCGGAGGCGGCGAAGATCACCGTCCACCACGACCCGCAGTTGGACTCGTTGTACCCGCAGCACTATGCGGCGCGAATTGTGGTGCGCACCAGCGATGGTCGCTGCATCAGTGCCGACCGTAGGTTGAGCCCCGGTGATCTCGATGACCCGATGAGTCCCGACGAACTCGCTGCGAAGTTCGTCACGATGTCCGCGCCACATCTCGGTGATGCCAGCACCGAGCTTTCACACCTCCTTGTGGCGCCCGATCGTGTCCATGAGCTCGACCTATTCATGCGGCTCGCGCCTCATGCACTTCCGTCTTGAGGCAACGCGACCAGAGGTACTCAGTGGTGTTCGCTGGGTGACTCCGGCATCACGGGCACTGCAATCAACTCGTACGTGGGGTTGATGATTGTCCGCGTGGTCTGCTGCTGACTCGCCACGCCGGCGACCGCCAAGATGGTGCCGGTGCGAATGCCGCCGATGGACCTGCGGCCGAGAAAGGCAACCGTGATGCTGCCCGTCTCGTCCGTGAGCGTGCATTCCAGTGTGGGCGCGTTGCCCCAAGGTTGTACGCGCACCGCCGTGACACGTCCAGCCACCATCGTTGGTTGACGCAGCACGACGTCAGCAATTCTCGTCCGATCGTTCGGCAAGCCCGACGTATCGACATGAGCGACGGATCGAGCCGACTTCGCAGCACGTCGCCCATTCCCCGTTGCTGGTGGCGTGGGCATTGTGCTCGCAAGGAGGTCAGCTTCGAGGGCACCCGCCACTCTGCTGCCGAGGTGGTACGGCACGACGGTGACATTGCAGTGCGGCAAAGCGGAGAGGGCCGCGGTGATCGAATTCGATGAGCGGTCGTGCAGGAGGCGGTGCCACACTTTGGTGTATTCGCGACGAGGGATGAGCACGGTCACTTCGGTGTCATTGCCGTTGCTCAACCGCGCCGCGAGCTCGAGAGCGGCTCGCGGAACGCGCCGGTCGGGGCATTCGATGATGTCGAGCGGGAATCGATTGAAGCCGAGCTTCTGCCAGGCATCGGTGAGAATGTCGGTCTTCCAGGGATCAAGATCGAAGTGAACGGCGCGGAGCTCGTCGGGGAACAGCGTCTTCGCGTATTGCATCGCTCGGGCGGTTGCGACATCGAGCTTGTCGACGAGCACGACAACTTCGTGACGTCGCAAGGCCGGCGTCTCGGCGGCGATCTTGGCGTCTTGTTGCAGTTCGTGGTCCTCGGTCTCGTAGGCCTTGTTCAGCCGCACGAGTCCGAACACCATGATCGGTACCAGAATCAAGATGACCCAGGCGCCCTCTTTGAACTTCACGCATGTGACGATCATGAGCACGATCAGCGAGAGCACGGCACCGATGCCGTTGATCACCAGCCCTGACTTCCAGCCTTGCTCCTTGAGACGAATGTGATGCTTGGCCATCCCCGCTTGCGAGAGGGTGAAGCTTGTGAACACACCGATCGCGTAGAGCGGGATGAGGCGGCTCACTTCGCCTCCGGTTGCCAACAGCGTGACGATTGCCGCCGTCGCCAGGAACATGATGCCGTTCGAGAACACCAAGCGGTGGCCCCGAATCATGAACTGACGTGGCATGAAGTTGTCACCGGCATGGAACGAAGCGAGCCGGGGGAAGTCGGCGAAGCTTGTGTTGGC
>JAYTWP010000410.1:0-9844 GCA_043743395.1 Actinomycetota bacterium
GGGCGAGCGGCATTGGCAGCGACGAACGAACCGCGTAACTCGGGATGCGCTTTACGAGTGCCCATCGGGACGAGCACCTCGATTGCTTTTCCGATCAACTCGTCGCCTTCGTAGCCCGACATTTCGCAGAGTTGATCGTTGACATAATTGATGACGCCGTGGTCACTACACAGCAGCAGGCCGTCGGGTGATGACTTGACAACTGCAATTGCCAAGCGTTCGCTGAGGGAAGACGACTCCATAAGGCCACCGTAGCGGATGGTCCCTCACAGTAATTAGTGACGAAGGTCCCTAGCCCTGACCCATGAAGCATGGTCAAATAGCGAGATGACCGGCAAGGTAAGGGTGTTTCTTCTCGACGATCACGAGGTGGTCCGTCAGGGCGTGCGCTCACTGCTTGAGGCCTCAGGCCAGATCGAGGTGGTGGGCGAAGCGTCGAATGCGCAAGAGACACTGGCGCGTGTACGTGCGTGCCAGCCCGATGTTGCAGTGCTCGACGTCCGCATTCCCGATGGCAACGGCGTCGAGGTCTGTCGAGAAATCCGCAGCGAGTTCTCCAACATTCGTTGTCTCATGCTTACCTCCTATAGCGACGACGACGCACTGTTCGAAGCCATCATGGCTGGCGCGTCCGGCTACGTGCTGAAGCAGATCCGTGGTTCCGAATTGGTGTCGGCCGTGATGCGCGTCTCGCGAGGCGAGTCGCTGCTCGACCCCGCGGTGACGGGCAAGGTGTTGGCACGGTTGCGCTCGCCCCAGGCCGAGGACGACCGGCTCATCCATCTCAGTCCTCAGGAACGTCGACTCTTGGAGTTGATCGGCGAGGGGCTTACCAACCGTCAGATCGGTGCCGACATGTACCTTGCGGAAAAGACCGTCAAGAACTACGTCTCGACGTTGCTCGGCAAGATGGGTATGCACCGGCGAACCGAGGCAGCTGTCTACGCAGCAAGGCTCGACATGAGCCAGAGTCGCAGGACCGAATAGCGGTCGTTTTCGTTGGTGGCTGAGCCCTCGGTTCAGCGTTTCGCCGATGCCTTTGCGAGGCGCTTGGCCGTCTTGCCGGCCGGCGTGATCGTGCGCTTGTCGAGATCACCATGTTCTACCCCGTTGGCGAACAGCACGCGATAGCGCTGCCAATTGAACCCATTGGCGAGGATGACCCGGCCTGGCGTTCCGGCAGGAACGCCCTCGAGATCTACCGTTGCGGTCACTCGGTCTCCCATACTCAGCTCGAGCTGGTCGGTATGGGGCTTGGCGAGGGCATGGGGTTTCCAGAACGTCACGGGCCCATTCTGCACGACGAGAGCGAGTCGTTGCATCTTTCCGCGCCGATACACTCGGCGATCTGTGAAAAGCACGCTCGAATCCCTAGAGGGAAACAAGGTCAAGCTGTCGGTCGCTGTTGACGAGAACGAATTCGATCGCGACATCGACTCTGCATTCAAAAAGATCGCCCGCGAGGTTCGCATGCCCGGCTTCCGTGCAGGCAAGGCACCTCGCAAGGTTCTCGAGGCTCGCATCGGCATCGCTGCGGCTCGTGAGCAAGCACTCCGTGACGGCGTCCCTAACTATTTGGCGCAAGCAGTTCGAGAGCACGACGTCGATCTCATTGCCGCCCCGGAGATTCAGATCACCGAGGGCGAAGAAAGTGGCCCCATCGCGTTCGATGCCACGTGTGAGATCCGACCCGAAATCACCGTGCCTGGCTATGGCGGTCTGCGGGTCGAGGTTCCGTCCGTCACGGCCAACGAAGAAGACATCGACGCGGCCGTCAAGCAAGAGCTCAGCCGTCAAGGCAGCCTCAACGACGTCGATCGGTCCATCGCCTACGGCGATCAGGTCACCATCGACCTTCAGGGTTCACGCGATGGCGAGCCGGTCATCGGCCTCAACACCGAGGACTGGCTGTATGAGGTCGGTAAGGGGTGGGTTGCGGGTGGGTTCGACGATCAACTCGTCGGAGCCAAGGTTGGCCAAGAGCTGAAGTTCACCCTCATCCCCAACGGAACCGAAGAGCCGGCCGATTTCGAAGTCACCATCACCAAGGTGCAAGAGATGGTTCTGCCAGAACTGACCGATGAATGGGTCGACACCAACATTGCCGAATACGACACGGTTGCAGGTTGGCGCAGCGCCCTCGCCGATCGTCTCAGTGAGGCTCATCTCAACCAAGCCCGTAGCCAGATCATCGAGCGGGCGACATCGGCGCTTGCCGAACTGGTCGACATTGATCCCCCCGAATCGCTGGTCCAGGGAGACCTGCAGGCCAGGGTTCAAAACACGATCGAGCAGTTCAAGAGCCAGGGCATTGCCCTCGATCAGTGGCTCTCGGCCACCGGTCAGGACGCCAATAGCTTCGTCGAGGGGCTGCGTGTGCAGTCACACAGAGCGGTCAAGGTCGACCTCGGCCTGCGCGCACTTGCCGCGGCCGAGGGGCTCGCAGTGGACGAGCACGATCTCGAGGCCGAATACGAGCGCATCGCCATGCAAGTACGCCAGAAGCCTGCTCAGGTACGCAAGGCCTACGAGCGCAACGATGCGGTCAGCGAACTCGGTGCGCAGCTGCGCAAGAGCAAGGCGCTCGACTGGTTATTGCACCACGTCGAAATCGTTGATCCGTCAGGCACCGTCATCAGCAATGATCTCATCCTCGGTCATGATCACGACCACGATCACGCCGATGACCACGACCATGACCACGACCATGACCATGACCACGACCATGACCACACCAAACACGATCACGATCACTAGGAGACCTTGGAATGCGCCCATTGCTTGAGCCAGTGCGTAACTACTACGTGCCCAACGTGATCGAGACGACAAGTCGCGGTGAGCGTCACTCCGATCTGTACTCGCGCATGTTGCGCGAGAACATCATCTTCATCCCCACCGCCATCGATGACGCCGTTGCCAACATCGTGTGCGCACAGCTGATCCACCTCGAGAGCGAGAACCCCGACAAGGACATCAGCATCTATATCAACAGTCCCGGTGGCGACGTCACGTCGTTGTTCGCGATCTACGACACGATGCAGTTCATCAAGAACGACATCGCCACGATTTGCCTCGGCCAGGCCGCTTCAGCAGCGGCGGTACTGCTCGCTGCCGGCACCAAGGGCAAGCGTTTGGCGCTTCCCCACGCACGGGTGTTGTTGCACCAGCCGTGGGGCCAGGTGGGCTACGGACAAGTTACCGATCTCGAACTCGCCGCCAAGGAGATTCTGCGCATGCGTGACCTTCTCGAGCAGATATTGGCGCTGCACACGGGGCAGAGCGTCGAAAAAATCCACACCGACACGGACCGCGACTTCGTGATTGAAGCGCCACAGGCTGTCGAGTATGGCATTATCGACGAAGTAATCTCATCTCGTTCGGCTGTCGACCGCTCCGGTCCCATCCGCTGACACCCACTGACATATCCGCTAGGGGGAATCGTGGCGAAGTTTGGTGACACTGGCGAACTGCTGAAATGTTCGTTCTGTGGCAAGTCGCAAAAGCAGGTCAAGAAGCTCATTGCGGGCCCTGGCGTGTACATCTGCGACGAGTGCATCGATCTTTGCAACGAGATCATCGAAGAGGAACTCACTGAGACCAGTGAGCTGCGCTTCGAAGATCTGCCCACGCCCCGCGAAATTCGTGCCTTCCTCGATGAATACGTGGTTGGGCAAGACGACGCCAAGAAGATCTTGTCGGTATCGGTGTACAACCACTATCGGCGGATCCAGCACCAGCAAGTCGTTGGTGTGGGCAAGCGCGATGAAGTCGAGCTGGCCAAGAGCAACATCTTGTTACTTGGCCCCACGGGTTGCGGAAAGACCCACCTCGCGCAAACGTTGGCGCGCATGCTCAATGTGCCGTTCGCGGTCGCCGATGCAACTGCACTCACCGAGGCCGGCTACGTCGGTGAAGACGTCGAGAACATTCTGCTCAAACTGATCCAGGCCGCTGACTTCGATGTCAAGAAGGCTGAGACGGGCATCATCTACATCGACGAGATCGACAAGATCGCGCGCAAGAGTGAAAATCCTTCCATCACGCGCGATGTCAGTGGCGAGGGTGTGCAACAGGCGCTGTTGAAGATCCTCGAGGGCACCGTTGCGTCTGTGCCACCCCAGGGCGGCCGCAAGCATCCGCACCAAGAATTCATTCAGATCGACACCACGAACGTGTTGTTCATCTGCGGCGGCGCGTTCTCTGGACTCGAGCAGATCATCGAGCAGCGCATCGGACACAAAGGCATGGGTTTCAACAGCGTCGTGCGTTCCAAGCATGACAAGGACGCAGGCTTGTTGTTCGGTCAAGTCTTGCCCGAGGATCTCCTCAAGTTCGGCATGATTCCAGAGTTCATCGGCCGCCTCCCGATGGTGGGCGCCGTGCGCAGCCTCGACCACGACGCGCTCGTGAAGATTCTGACTGAGCCGAAGAACTCCCTGGTCAAGCAGTATCACAAGGTCTTCGAGTTCGAAGACGTCGAACTCGAGTTCACGCCGGCTGCACTCACCGCGATCGCCGATCAGGCGTTGCTTCGTGGCACGGGTGCTCGTGGGCTTCGCTCGATCGTCGAAGAAGTGTTGCTCAACACGATGTACGAGCTGCCCGGTCGCAGCGACGTCGGTCGGGTCACCATCGATGAAGAGACCGTCAAGAACAAGGTGAATCCCACGCTCGTTCCTCGTGAACCAGTTCGTGCTGCACGCCCACGTCGCGCTGCGTCCTGATTCTTGGAGCCACGTACGGTGGCGCTGTGCTTGCGGCCATAGGGTTGTCCACGCATGAACTACTCCCAGGCTCTCGCGTATCTCGACGCGCACGCGACGTATGAAAAGACAGGGCTGATCGAGTCGCCGTCCCTTGGCACCATTGAACGCCTGCTCTCGGTGATGGGCGATCCTCATCTCACCTATGCGGTGATCCACATCACGGGCACGAACGGCAAGGGCTCCACGTCGCAGATGATCACGCGTTTGCTCATGGCGCACGGTCTCACGGTGGGCACATACTCGAGTCCACATCTCGAACGCATCAACGAGCGCATGTCGTACAACTGCGAGCCGATCAGCGACGACGAGTTCGCAGAGCAGGTCGGCGCCGTCGCCGACCTCGAGCTCTTGGTCGGAGTTCGACCGAGCTATTTCGAAATCACCACGGCAGCGGCCTTTCGATGGTTCTCCGATATCGCCGTCGATGTCGCGGTCGTCGAAGTGGGTTTGCTCGGGCGTTGGGACGCAACCAACGTTGTCGACGCTCAGGTTGCCGTCATCACGAACGTCGAGCTCGATCACACCGAGTTCGCCGGACCGACCAAGGCAGATATCGCCCGAGAGAAAGCCGGGATCATCAAAGCTGCTAGCGCGGTGGTGATCGGTGAAACCGACCCAGAGCTCGTCAACATCTTTCGTGCCGAAGGCGGCGCTGTCGTGTTCGAGCGCGGCGAGCAGTTCGATTGCATTGAGAATCAGCTCGCCGTTGGTGGCCGAATGCTCGACCTGCGCACGCAGACAACGGTGTACTCCGACATGTTCGTGCCGCTACATGGTCGGCATCAGGGCGACAATGCAGCGGTAGCACTCGCCGCGGTCGAGGCCTTCTTCGCCTCACCTGTACCCGAGGAATTGGTCTCCGAAGCGTTCCAAAACGTTGTCATGCCCGGTCGCTTCGAGGTGCTCAATCACCTCCCGTTGGTCATCGTTGATGGCGCGCACAATCCCGCCGGTGCCGACACTTGCGCGCAAGTGTTCTTCGAGGACTTCCATCCCGAAGGTCGACGCATGCTCGTCGTTGGTTGCTTGCGCGGACGAGATCCCGTGCAGCTCCTCGGTGCCTTGCGCGCCGACGAATACGACCTTGTGTTTTGTTGTACTGCGCCGTCGCCGCGTGGGCTGCCTGCCTCCGAACTCGCTGCCGCCGCGCGGCGTGTCGGGTGCGACGAGGTCTTCGAGATGGCATCGGTGACCTCAGCGTGCCAACGCGTGCTCGACATCGCTGGTGTCGATGACGCCATCGTGATCACTGGCTCGATGTATGTCGTTGGCGAGGCCCGACCGTTCATGCTTGCCCGTCGTATGGCCTGAGTGCCATCGGCGATTCGCCAGTTGGGCCGTAGGTGATCCAACGATGGCGCCGTAGGCTTTAGCCCCATGTCTGATCGCACACTCGTCCTGCTCAAGCCCGATGCCGTCGAACGCGGTCTGATCGGTGAGATCACCGGCCGGTTCGAGTCCAAGAACCTCGCCATCGCGGCGATGGAGCTACGCCAGCTTGATGGTGACATCCTCGCTCGGCACTATGAAGAGCATCAGGGCAAGGGCTTCTACGCCGACCTCGTTGAGTTCATGTCTCGTGGCCCCGTGGTCGCACTGGTCGTCGAGGGCCCCGAAGACACGTGGGAAGTTGTACGCAGCCTGATGGGCGCAACCAACCCGCGCAAAGCCGCACCGGGCACCATTCGTGGCGATCTCGGGATCTTGTTCACTGAGAACCTCGTGCACGGTAGCGATTCCTTGGAATCGGCCGAGCGTGAGATCGGAATCTTCTTCCCGAATCTGTAACAATCTGCACGTCCGCTACCATTGCCAGGTACGGCAACGCTGCTTTGGAAGGTTTCGGCATGGCACGCAACAATCCCCTCGCTCTTGGGCGGGACCTGGCCATCGACCTTGGCACCGCGAACACCCTCATTTACGCGCGGGGGCAGGGAATCGTCCTCAATGAACCCTCCGTCGTCGCGCTCAATGTGAACGACGGTCGACCCGTCGCTGTTGGCTTCGAGGCCAAGCGCATGATGGGTCGCACACCGGGCCACATCAAGGTCGTGCGTCCCCTGAAAGACGGCGTCATCGCCGACTTCGACGTTTGCGAAAAGATGCTCCGCTACTTCATCCAAAAGGTGCACGCCAGCAAGTGGAGCAAGCCGCGCATGGTCATCTGCGTGCCGTCCGGTATCACCGGTGTTGAGCAGCGAGCAGTGCAAGACGCTGCCGAGTTCGCGGGTGCACGCAAGCCCGTGCACATCATCGAAGAACCAATGGCTGCTGCGATCGGTGCCGATCTACCAGTACACGAACCGAGTGGCAACATGATCGTTGATATCGGGGGTGGCACCACTGAGGTGGCCGTCATCTCACTCGGCGGCATCGTCACGGCGCAGTCGGTTCGCGTCGCAGGCGACGAACTCGACGATGCAATCCTGCAATACCTGAAGAAGGAATTCTCGCTGGCGGTTGGAGAACGCACGGCCGAGGAGATCAAGATCCACATGGGTTCTGCGTGGCCGCTCGACGAAGAGTTGACGGCAGACATTCGCGGCCGCGATCTCATCAGCGGCTTGCCGCGGACGCTGGAGATCACGACGGAGCAGGTGCGCGAAGCGATAGCCGAACCAGTTTCTGCCATTGTCGACGCGGTGAAGACGACCCTCGACAAGACTCCACCTGAACTCGCTGCCGACATCATGCAGCAAGGCATCACCATCACCGGCGGTGGGGCTTTACTCGCTGGCCTCGATCAACGACTGTCGCACGAGACCGGCATGCCCATTCACATCGCTGCCGAGCCGCTCTATAGCGTCGTCATCGGTTCCGGGCGGGCGCTCGAGAACATCGATGCAATGCGCGGTTTGCTGTCACAGAGTGGCGACGACTAGTCGCCATCCGTATTCGACACTGTGCCCATTTATTCGGTCAGTCGCCGTCGCGCCATCCTGTTGTTGGTTCTGTCGTCGGTACTGCTGCTCACCATCGACATCCGCGGAAACCCCGTTATCGATCGGGCGCGCTCGGCATTTGCGCGTGTGCTTTCGCCATTCGAAACCGCTGGCCGCGTCGTCGCGACGCCGATCCGCAACGCTTGGCATGGCACAACCGACTACCAGAGCCTCGAGCGCGAGAACGAGCGTCTGCGCGATGAGATCGCCCGCCAACGCGGTGATCAACTCACGGCACGAGCCATCGTGTCCGAGTACCAAGAGCTCTTGACGCTCAACGGACTCACCGCGAAGTACCCAACCGTGACGGCCCGCGTTGTTGGTTCGTCACCGGGCAACTTCAGCCAGACCGTCGAGATCGACCGGGGTAGCAACGATGGCATTCTCGTCGGCATGGTCGTGGTGAACAATGCCGGCCTCGTCGGCAAGATCCATACCGTGTACGACAATCGCAGCGTCGTGTTGTTGGCGAATGATCAGGACTATGCAATCGAGGCCAAGGTTTCGGGGACGGGCACATTGCCGACTTCGCCGACCACCTCGGAGACCACACCCAGCGGCTCCCCGGACAGCTCGATCCCTGATTCGGTGACCACGACCACGGCGGTTCCGTACTTCCCGTTCGGCACGCCGAGCGTCAGCAGTCCAGTCGGTGATCAGGGTGCGACAACAACCACGGCGCCGACGACGACAACAACGATCGCCGCCTCGCGCGGGACAACGACAACAACGTTGGCGGACGGGGCAACGACCACCTCAATCGTCGTCCAGCACGACACTGGTGCGTTCGAGGGTCGTGGCAAGGGACGCCTGCCGGCCATGCGTTTCGTCACCGAGAGCGCGATCAACGTCGGGGCGGTCGTATCCACCACGGGTGGATCGAAGAGCCTCGCCCCGCCCGACATCATCATCGGCGAGGTCATCAACGTTGTGCGCCGTCCTGGATCTTCAGGGCCGCTCCTCGAAATCAGACTTGCGGCCAACCTCGCGCAACTCAACTTTGTGCAAGTCGTGAGGTATCGCCCTCCATCCGAAGTGCCGTCACCCTGACATGGAAGCCCTACTCCGCCGCCCCATATTCAGGATTGTCCCGGTGGCGTTGATGCTCATCGCGTTCCAGCGGGTGGCGTTCGCAGACATGCGTTTCTGGGGAGCCGCACCTCAGATCGTGCTGGCCTTCTGCGCAGCCTCGGGTATTCCAGGGGGCGCAGATCGGGGGGCGTGGCTCGGCTTCGTCGTCGGGCTCATGTTCGACTTGGGCACCGGTTCACTGCTCGGCCAACATGCCCTCGCCTATGGACTTGCCGGCTACACCGCGGGCTTGGTCAATGTCGTGGCGGTCGACCCACATTGGTGGCTGTCGGTGATGTTCGTCGCGTTCGGCGGCGCCGTTGGTGAGTTCACCGTACCCGTGGTGAAGACCTTCGTGAGCGACGGCGGTTGGCATGGTGAACGGCTGTCATCGATTCTGCCGGTGGTCGCCCTCACCTCTGCGATGGCCTCAGTGCTTTTCATTCCATTCAGTCGATGGTGTTTGGCGATCCGGAAGAAGACGTGGAAGGCGCCGGCTGCATGATGCACCCGCGCCCAATCACTTCAGCCCAGCGAGCAGAATGTCGCCATGGCAGTTGACAAACGTGCCGCTCGCCTCGGAGTGCTCGCCCTCGTGGCGGTCTTTCTCCTGGGAGCGATCGGTACTCGGCTGTGGTTCCTGCAGACCGTGAGGCGGGAGACGTTTCAGCAACAGGTATCGGTCAGCAAGACCAGAACCCAGTTGCTCGTGCCCGAACGTGGTCGGATTTTCGATGCGTTGGGCCGTGTGCTGGCAGACAATCGCCGAGTCCTCACCGTCACGGTCGACCGCTCGATCATTCGTAAGACCTCCAACAGAACCGAGCTGTTCACTCGTTTGTCCGGTTTGTTGGGTGTGTCGGTGCAAGAGATGGAGCTTCGCTATCAGAGCGGGCGGTATAGCAACTTCTTGCCATTACCCATCCGCGAAGACGTTCCCGAGGACGTCGTGTTGCAGATCGAGAGCCGAAGCGAGGACTTCCCGGGAGTTCGCGGCGATGAGGATTGGAGCCGTGTCTATCCGTACGCGCCGCTCGCAAGCCATGTCGTTGGGTACCTCGGGCT
>JAYTWP010000411.1:0-7983 GCA_043743395.1 Actinomycetota bacterium
CGTGGGCGTTCGGCGATCGCCCCAGCGCGGGCGGGATCAGGGCCAAGGCCGGTGATCTGATCGAAGCGACGTTCATGAACAATCTGACGTCGGGGAACACGCTGCACTGGCACGGCATCGCCCTGCGCAACGACATGGACGGTGTACACGACCTGACCCAAATGCCGGTCGAGCCATCGGGGAAGTTCACCTACCGCTTCACCGTGGCGGACGCGGGGACCTACTGGTTTCATCCGCACATGGGCCTCGAGTTGGACCGGGGCCTGTACGCGCCGTTGATCGTCGAAGACCCGAACGATCCGGTCGGGTCCGATGTCGACGTGACCCTGATGCTCGACGACTGGCTCGACGGCTACGGCCGCACCCAGCAGCAGGTCCTCGCGGAGCTGCAGAGCCGCGGCGGCCACTCCGGGCACATGGGCAACATGAGCTCGTCAGGTGGCATGGGTGGAATGGGCGGCTCCGGTGGGATGGGTTCGATGATGGGCGGCCTGAGCGGCGACGTCTCCTATCCGCTGCATGTGATCAACGGCCGGGCGCCGTCGGAGCGTGAGACGATCGACGCGAAACCTGGTCAACGAGTGCGGATCCGGTTGATCAACGCCGGCTCCGACACCGCCTACCGCGTCGCTGTCGGCGGACACCGTCTCACCGTCACGCATGCCGATGGGTTCCCGGTAGACCCAGTGGAAGTCGACACCGTCGTGCTCGGGATGGGCGAGCGGTATGACGTGATCGTCACTGCAGGTTCTGGTTCGTTCCCGATCATCGCCGTGCCCGAGGGCAAGACCGATCCCGCCGGGGAAGCCGTTCTTCGGACCAGCAGCACCGCGACATCCCCGACGGTCGGGTCACGCCCGGCGGAGTTGTCAGGTCGCGAACTCGTCTACGGCGACCTCGTCGCCACCGACGCGGTCCGGCTGCCAGCGAAGAATCCCGACCGCTCGACCACCATCCGCCTCACGGCGAATGGCTCGGGGTACGTGCACGGCATTGACGCCAAGAGCTTCCCGGACACGGCACCGATCACAGTGGCCGAAGGTGAACGACTCCGGTTGAGGATCGTCAACGAGACGATGATGTTCCACCCGATCCACCTCCACGGCCACACGTTCCAGATGGTCGGCGACGGATCTGCACGCAAGGACACGGTGAACGTGTTGCCAATGACCACGGTCGAGGTCGACATCGCTGCCGACAACCCCGGGCAGTGGATGCTGCACTGCCACAACACCTACCACCTGGAGACGGGGATGGCGACGGTGTTCTCCTACCGGGCCTGACCGCCGCGAGTACCGTCGACACAACAAAGGAGGAGACAGACATGGCAGTGGTGTTGGTGGTCGACGACGAGGTCCGCATCCGCGACCTCGTGCGCCGCTACCTCGAACACGAAGGCCACCACGTCCTCACCGCCGGCAGCGGTGCCGAAGCGCTGGAGATCGCCGGGCACACCACCGTCGATCTCATCGTGCTCGACCTACGTTTGCCCGACATCACCGGTGAGGAAGTCGCCTCGGAGATCCGCAAGACGAGCGACGTGCCGATCCTGATGCTCACCGCCAAAGTCGACGAACGTGACCGCATCCGCGGCCTCGAAGTCGGTGCCGACGACTACGTCACCAAACCCTTCAGCCCACGCGAACTGGTCCTGCGCGTCGGCGCGATCCTCCGACGTGGCCGATCATCGACTGTCGACGCAGTCACGGAGTCGTTCGGGGGCGGAATGTTGATCATCGACGAAGCCACCCGTCGCGTCACGGTTAACGGCGACCTGGTGGAGCTGACGCCCACCGAATGGGGTGTGCTGCTTGCCCTGGCCGCGCAACCGGGCCGGGTGTGTTCGCGCTACGAGCTGATCAACCGGGTCCGCGGCTACGAGTTCGACGGCTACGAGCGCACCGTCGACTCGCATGTGAAGAACCTGCGCCGCAAGATCGAACCCGACCCGACCCAACCGGCAATCGTGCAGACCGTCACCGGTGTCGGCTACCGACTGGGCCTCGACCGTGACCGCTGACCGTCGCCACCTCGTGCGCAGCCCGCTCGCGATACGGTTCATCGGCGGGTTTGTTGTCGTGGCGGTCGTGGCGGTGTTCGTGCTCGCCGGTCTCACTCTGTGGCGCACCAAGCACTCCGTCGGCCAACTCGCTCGCGAACGCCAACAAGCCACCGCCGACGCAATCGCCGACACCCTCGCCCTCGCCTACCAACAGAGCGGCGGCTGGGACACGGTCGACCCGCACCCGGCGATGATGCTCGCCGTGCAAGCAGGCGCCTCGTTGACCGTGGTCGACAACAACGGGACCACACTCGAGCTGCGCAACACGATGGGCAACATGCCCGAGATGGCGACCAACGCCCACGGCCCCACCCGCGCCGCGCCCGTGATCGTCAACGGCGCACAGGTCGGCACCGCACGGGTCACCTTCGTCTCCGGCGAACTTGCCCAAGCGGAGATGCACGTACGTGACGCGTTGAGCGGCACGGTCGCGATCGGCGCGCTGATCGCCGCAGTCGTCGCCGCGCTGGTCGCCGCGCCGATCTCGTTGCGCATCGTGCGACCGCTGCGCCGCGTCACCAACGCTGCCCAGCGACTCGGTGATGGTGACGCCACCGCCCGGGCCGGAGAACACCGCGCCCCTGGCGAGATCGGCACACTCAACCGCACCTTCGACGCCATGGCAGATCGCCTCCAGGCCAACGACGTCGCCCGTCGCAACCTGGCCGCCGACGTCGCCCACGAGCTGCGAACCCCCCTCACGCTCCTGCAGGGTGGCTGCGAGGAGATCATCGACGGCATCACCGAACCTTCAATGGAGCACTTCGTGCAAATGCACGATGACGTCCTGCGCCTGCGCCGCCTGGTCGACGACCTCGGCACCCTCGCCGAAGCCGACGCTGCGCTCGCCGGCCCGAACATCGCCGTCGAACGATGCGACCTCGCCGAGATCGCCGCCGGCGCAGCCGACGCGCTCCGACCGCTCGCCGACGCGAACCAACAGCAAGTAAACCGTCAACTCGAAACCGCGATCATCCATGGCGACCCAACCCGCCTTGCCCAGATCGTCACCAACCTGCTGACCAACGCCATCAAGTTCACACCCGCTGCCGGCAACCTCGATCTCGCCGTACGACAGGACCCGGCACAACGACAAGCGACATTGACCGTCAGCGACAACGGACCCGGCATCCCCATCGACGACCGCCAACACGTGTTCGAACGCTTCTACCGCAGCGATTCCACCCGCACGGTCGCCGGCAGCGGCATTGGTCTCGCGGTCGTCGCCCAACTCGTGAAAGCGCACGGTGGCACCGTCGAGCTCGTCGATACCACCGTCGGCACGACGATCACCGCGACGTTCCCGATGCCGCCGCCTCGGGTCCCCTGAACCACGATGCCGAGCGCCTAGCGCCGATCGGGGCACGGTCGCTTCTGAAATCTGGATTCTTCAGGAATCTGTTGAACCATCACCGAATAGTGGCAATATCTGTTCATGTCTTCAGATGTCACGATGGTGAGGGAACGTAGGCTCCGGGTCGTGCTCGGATTGAACATCGTGATCGTGGTCGTGCAGATCGTGGTTGGTGTCATCGCCGCGTCGTTGGGTCTGCTCGCTGACGCGGCGCACAATGTGACCGACGTAGCGGCGATCATCGTCTCTCTGATCGCAGTGCGGTTGGCGCGGCGTCGGGCGAACGCGTCGCGCTCGTTCGGCTATCACCGTGGCACGATCTTGGCTGCACAGGCCAACGCCGCGAGCATTCTGATCGTCTGTGTGCTCGTCGGCTTCGAGGCCGTCCGCCGGCTCGCGGATCCGCAGCCGGTGAAGGGCGGTCTGGTCCTCGTGGTCGCGTTGGTCGCCGCGGCGGCGAACTTTGGTGCTGCTGCGGCGTTGGGCGGCGTGGGCCACGCGCATGCGGGTGATGGCGGTCACGGTTCCGACGACGGTGGCGATTCGCATGACCTGAACATGCACTCGGCGCTGTTGCACATGCTCTCCGATGGCGCCGTCTCGCTCGGGGTGGCGTTGGCCGGGTTGGTGATCCTGGTGACCGGAGGCTGGTACTGGCTGGACCCGGCCGTGTCGTTGCTCATCTCGGCGGTGATCGGCGTGCAGGGTTGGCAGCTCCTGCGCTCCACGGTCGATGTGTTGCTGGAGTCGACTCCCGCAGGACTCGACGTGGATTCACTCGCGAGCACGATGGTGGCCGTCGACGGTGTCGAATCCGTTCATGACCTCCACGTCTGGACGTTGTCGAGCGATGTTCGGGCGCTGTCGGCGCACGTCGTCCTCGACGGACACCCTTCCCTCGAGGAGGCACAGGTCGTCGGCACGAGGGTCAAGTCGACGATCGGCGGTCGGTTCCGAATCAGCCATGCGACGCTCGAACTGGAGTGCGAGGCATGCGGCGTACCCGACGACTACTGCACCATCGACACGACCGGGAAACAGCCATGACGCCGGCCGTCGTGCCGATCGATCCCGACGCCTGTGCGGTGCGCATCATCGACCACGACAAGGTTGCAACTGCGCGAGCGCGGATGATTCCCGACGGCGAGGCCCAGCAGCTCACCGAGTTGTTCCGGCTCCTGGGCGATCCGACACGCGTGCAGATCCTGTACGCCCTCGTCGAAGTCGGCGAACTCTGCGTGTGCGACCTTGCTGCGGTCGTCGACGCTCCGGAGACATCGGTATCGCACGCACTCCGGTTGCTGCGAACCGCCGGCGTGGTCCGCAACCGCAAGAGTGGTCGCATGGTCTATTACTCCCTCAACGACGCACACGTCCGGCTGCTACTCGATGTCTCCGCAGAGCACCTCCGCCACGAACCAAACCGATGGTGAGCGTCACCCACGCGCCGATGTTGGAACGGCGAGCCGTCCGCCTGGCGTGGGCGACGATCGCCTGGAATGTCGTCGAAGCCGTGGTCGCGATCGCCGCCGGCGCCGCGGCGAACTCGATCGCGCTCGTCGGGTTCGGCCTCGACTCGACGGTCGAAGTGATGTCGGCAGTGGTGATCGTGTGGCAACTCCGGGGACTGGCTGAGGATCGCGAACGCCGAGCGCTGAAACTGATCGCGGTCAGTTTCTTCGGCCTCGCCGCCTACGTGGCCGTGCAGGCGATCATCGATCTTGCCGGCAGGTCAACACCGGAGTCGTCACCGGTCGGCATCGGCCTGGCGATCGCATCCCTTGTCGTCATGCCGTTGTTGGCTCGCGCCAAGCGGCGCACCGGCAACGCGATGGGAAGCGTGACTGTGGTCGCCGACAGCAACCAGACCAAGCTCTGCGCCTACCTGTCAGCGATTCTGCTCGGTGGTCTGGTGCTCAACGCCACAGTCGGATGGTGGTGGGCCGATCCGATCGCCGCCATCGCCATCGCCGCGCTGGCAGCGAACGAAGGTCGTCAAGCGTGGCGAGGCGAGACCTGCGACGACTGCTGCTGAGCAGCGCGGCGACTTCGATCAAGAACAGGTTGCCAACACCGGCGAATGACTCCACGGCCCGATCCTGCAAGGCGAATGATCCCTCACGCGCAGCTGAGCCGGCAAGCAAGGGCAACAGCGTCGGCTCGAGGGTGAGCCATGGGTGGCCGCGGTGGGCGTCGAGTTCGCCGGCGGCCCGCCAGCCGGCGAGGTCGGTGAGGACCCGGCAGCCCTGGAGGTCGCGGTACCAGTCGAAGGTGGCCGGGTCGATCGGGTGTGGGCCGATCTTGCGGTAGGTGGTGATGAAGCGGCCGGCGATGCGGCGGGCTGCGGCGTCGATGACCGGCCGCAGTGGTTTGGGGGCGCGTCGAGGGGTGGGTTGGCTGACGCCGCTCGCCATTCATTCGCAGCTGAAGCGTTCGCCGCGATCGTCAGCCGCTTCGGTGTGATGTTCTCCACCAATCCCGTGGCGGCGGTCACCAACCTGCACGCGCGTTGCGAGTCGGTGGTCGGCTCGTGTTCGAGTGTTGGCAGGGGATGGATGCGAACCCATGGCTGCTCGTCCCGGGTGTCGCGGCCGCTGCGCATGTGCCGCTGCCTGCGATCAGGGGCCCGGGCGGCCCGGGTATGTTTTCGCTCGCCGACCACGACCACGTGACGACGGTTCTGTCGACCGCCGGGTTCAGCGACATCGAAATCGAACCGGTCAGCCCGGCAATCACACTCGGCGGCGGCGGCGGTTCGCTCGAGGGCACTGTCGAGTTCCTGCTGGGCACCGGAATCGCCCGCGCCCTGGTCGACGGTGTCGAATCCGACGCACGGCGAGAGGCGATCGCCGCGATCACGGCGGCACTCGCCGACTTCTCCGAGCCCGGCCGGGGAGTCGTCCTCGGAACTGGTGCTTGGCTGGTCAGCGCGTCTCGCCGGCGGTGAGCGTGAGCCACGCTTGGAAGCCGCCGATGAGGTCGGTGGCGCGGTGCAGCCCGAGGTCTCGAAGTTGTGCGGCGGCGAGGCTCGATTGGTAGCCCTCGTTGCAGACGATCACGATGCGCGTGTCGTACTCGACGGCTTCAGCGATGTGGTGTTCGCAGGCTGGATCGAGGCGCCACTCCAGCACGTTGCGATCGATGACGACCGCTCCGGGGAGTGCACCGTCTCGTGATCGTTGTTCGGCCGGGCGGATGTCGACGATCAGTGCGCCGCTGGCGTGTTCGTGGGCGAGTTGTGCCGATTCCACGCGATCGAGCTTGGCGCGGGCTTCGGCGAGGATCTGCTCGATCGAATGCCGGTCACCGCGCTCGTTGTTCATTGCGGGTGCGTCTCGTACATGCGCACCGCAACGATGAGACCGGAGGCTGCGGTGAGCGCGGCGACGGCGTAGATGGCGGCGGGGATCGAGATCAGGTCGGCGAGGACGCCGGCGAGGAGCGCGCCGACGGCGAATCCGCCGTCTCGCCAGAGCCGATAGATGCCTACTGAGCGGGCGCGCCAGGCGGGGTGGGCGACATCGCCGATCGCGGCGAGCAGCGTCGGGTAGACCATTGCAGTACCGGCGCCGAGGACCATCGCGCCGACCGCCCAGGCGGCGAAGCTGCCGGTCGCGGCGATCCAGGCGATGGCGACCGCTTGGGTGAGCATCCCGCCAACGATGAGCGGTTTGCGTCCGATGCGATCGGAAAGCGCGCCGGTGTAGAGCTGCCCGAGTCCCCACACCGCGGGGTAGAGGGCGGCGAGGACGCCGATGCGCCCGATGGACATACCGCTGGCGGCGAAGAAGATCGGGAACAAGCCCCAGGCGAGCCCGTCGTTGAGGTTGTTGACCAGACCGGCCTGTGAGCACGACGAAAGGGCCTTGTCGGTGAACGAGGTGAGGATGAAGATCTGCCCGGTGGTCAGTTCCTCGCGGTGGGCGTCGCTGCTGGCGATGTGAGCGGCGGCCTCGTGCCGCGCATGATCGCGGGTCTCGCGGACGGTGAAGACGGACAGGCCCAGACCGAGCCCGGCGTAGGCGATGCCGAGGAAGAACGGTTCCGGGCGAAGCCCCCAGCGTTGGGCGATGTAGCCCGTTGCCAACGCCGTGACAGCGACCGCGCCGTAGCCGGCGGCTTCGTTGAACCCCATTGCGAATCCGCGTCGCGCGGGGCCGACGAGGTCGATCTTCATGACCACCGTCGTTGACCAGGTGAGGCCCTGGTTGACGCCGAGCAGGACGTTGGCGAAGATCACCCATCCCCAACTCGGTGCCCAGATCAGCAGCAGTGGGATTGGCAGAGCGATGATCCACCCGGCAACAAGAACCGGCTTGCGGCCGTACCGGTCCGACAGTGTGCCGGCGAAGAAGTTCGTCACTGCCTTGACCGCGCCGAAGGCGACGATGAATGTCAGGGTTGCGGTGAATGCGGTGAGCCCGAATTCCTGCTTGGCAAGGAGGGGGAGGACCGTGCGTTCCTGGCCGATCATGCCGCCGACGAGCGCGTTGATGCCGACGAGGAGTGCGAACTGGGCGAGGTTCTCTTTAAGGCCGAGTCGCAACGGCGCCCTGGTGGTTTCGGT
>JAYTWP010000412.1:0-2925 GCA_043743395.1 Actinomycetota bacterium
CAAGAAGGTTGCTCCGCCGCCCACGTCTTGGTGCGGATGGAGTACCGCCGACGGGTTACACAAGGCCGCGCCCTCGATCGCGTATTCGTGGGTGAATGCGGCGCCGAGTAAGAGCAACCGCGCCGCTGACAGCACCACCGCAGGATCGATCCTCGAGGTAACCATCGCCGCGTGCTCCATGAAAGTCTCGTGCAGACCCGTGTGACGGTGGACAAAACGTTCGTCGAGATCGCTCATCGCGGTTTCGACCGATGCTTCGTCAAGCGCCAGGATCCGATCGATCACGGGACCAGCTCGTGAGTCGCCCGGACCAACGTCTTCCCAACCGGGCACAAACAGCCGCGTGATGACGCGCGCTCGGTCGGGAAGCAACTCGACGCCGGAGTCGTCGGCGAGCACACTTGACTTCACGATGAACCTGCGAACGATCGCATGCGTTGCATCGTGGAGATGAACGACATGGTCGACTCCGCGCCTTCGTTCGTGTTCACGCGGTCGCGGTGCATACCGTCGTAGGCGCCGCCCGACTCGCGGTCGATCATGCAGAGACCGGTGTCGTTATCGCCATTGAACCACCCCGCCGCCGCAGTGACGCCGCGAAGCCAGCGGTCGTCACCCGTACTCCGGTGCGCGAGCCAGCAAGCATCGGCGAGCGCGGCGACCTCGATGGGCTGTTGGTCGAACATCGGACTCGTGTCGCTCGGCCCGCGGCCGCCTACGCCAGTGACGGACAGGTGGCCGTTGCACGTTTCGATATCCAGCAGCCACGCGAGCATCGCGAGCCCGCGCTCGAGGTCAGCCGGTTGGTCGAGCGCAACTCCCGCTGCGATGACCGCCTCGGCAACTGCTGCGTTGGCGTACGCCAGACGTGGCTCCGGCCAGATCCACGGCCAAGGCTCTGCGTACCCAATCACTTCCAAGGCGTCAATCAGGAGTGATCGCGCAGCCACATGAGTCGGGACGTCGCCAAGAACGGCGGCAGCACCGAGGGCGGCAAAGGCGGCGGACCGCACCCACGTCGAACGGTGCATCGCACCTCGATCGAATCCGTCACGCGCCAGCCTGCGCACCGCTGGATCCGGGTGATCAACCGACGACACGCCAAGTGCCCACAGGCTTCGCCCCCACCAATCGTTCGTGCTCGCGTGGTCGGTCCATCGACCACTGACGTCCATCCGGTTGTGGCTTCGTCCGTCGGCGGCTTGGGCGTCTGTCACGAAGGCCAATGCGAGTCGGCTGAGCCGGTGCGCGGATCCGGTGTCGGGCTCTCGCACACTCAACAGCAGGAGTCGCGCATTGTCATCGGTGCAGTAACCGTGCTCGCGCCGCGGAACGCTGCCGTTGGCATGCTCGAACAGGCCACGGTCATCGCTCATTCGCTCAAGGTGATCGAAGGTAAAGGTTTGTTCGCTCATATAGCGACTGATCTGGGCGACGGCACCAGTGCCCCGGCAAGGCTGGCGTACTGATCAGCGACGGCCGACCAGCTGAGCGAAGGCGCCAAACGACGAGCCTCGGCAGTCATCGACGCCAACAACTCGGCATCGGTAACGATCGAACGGATGGCCCCGGCGAGGGCCACTGGATCCTTATGAGGCACGATGATCCCAGCACCACTGCTGAGCAGTTCGATGGCATGCGGAAAGGCGGTGGCGATCACAGGGCGACCCGCCGCGATCGCGTCCACGAGTACACCCGAAGTCACTTGGTCAGTCGAGTCGTACGGCAGGACTACAGCGGAGACGGAACTGACGAACCGAGTCAGTGTCGGCACATCTCGATAGCCGGCATCGAAGGTGACAGCCTCGACGAGGCCGAGCTCTGTTGCCCGGCGGATCAGGGATTGTCGGTACACGTCGCCATAGCTGGCGAGGACCTTCGGGTGGGTGACGCCGGCAATCGTGTAGCGCAGTTGCGGCTGCAGATCTCCCACCAACGACAACGCGTCGATGACGTGTTCGACTCCCTTGCCCGGCCCAAGCAGCCCCCAGGTCAGTAGATGGATACGCCCATCGACTGCGCTCGACGTGTCAGGTCGGTCATCCGGCGATGGCAACGTCGCACCGTGCGCGATGGTGACGACCTTGTTCGGGTCGATCGGATACGAGGCGATGAGTCGCTCACGAGCGGCATCGGTCATGACCACCACACGATCAGCCTGCTCAGCGATACGCACGAGAACCGTCCGCTGATGCTCGGTCGGCAAACGGGGCACCGTGTGGAGGACGACGACGGTCGGCGCGTCGACCATCTCGATGAGGTCGATCACCTCTTCACCATCGGCACCACCAAAGATGCCGTACTCGTGCTGAATAATCGCGACATCGCAGCGCGACAGCCGCGCTGCGGCTGCACTGATCGAAGCGCTGTCGTTGTTCACGAGCGTCGAGATCGGGCGGCCAACTCGTGCCGTTGGTGCCTCGGTCTCAGCAACTCTCACCATGTCGACTCGATTACCACCTCGAACGAGTTCGTGCTCGAGTGCAGCAGCAAACGTGGCAAGACCACAGAGCGTGGGCGAGTAGGTACTGACCATCCCGATGCGACGATTCGATGCAAGCGATGCACTGCGAAACAAAGAGCCGTGAGAAACGCGCGGCCCTCCATATGGTGGCGTCAGGTCCACAGTCACGGCACCCGATGCGGCCGAACGATTCCCGTTGATACTCCTCACAATGACCTCAAAATCAAATGAATACTGCGGATAGATGCGCCACCGACGCCTCTCTGGTCAGATGGCTCGTACCCGCCTTCGCATGTCCCGAAACCTCTCCGCCGGCACATGCCAGCACCTTGTTGTGCGCTGTGTAGCTCTGGGAGCAACCCAGCGCACAACAAGTCCGAGAGCCGCTCATGGAGCAGTGGGCCCAGTGACCGACGATCTCGCGTCGATGATCGGCGCCAGAGCACTTGGTCCCGACGCAC
>JAYTWP010000413.1:0-2103 GCA_043743395.1 Actinomycetota bacterium
GTGTTCGCTGCGCTCTACGGCACCGTTGTGTTGCTGCCCGACGACTTGCGTGCTTGCGTACAGGGGCTGGTGATCAACAAGCTGCGCGGCGACCCCGCATTGCTCCTGGACGGATGCGCGCAACTGAGCGACCGCACTGGTGTGCCGGTGCTCGGCGTGATCCCCTGGCTGGACTCGACGGGGCTGGATGCCGAGGACTCGATGGCGCTCGACGCGCCGGTAGCGATGCCCGCAGCAGCCCTCGCCGATGAGCTCGACGTCGCCGTCGTGCGGTTCCCACGTATCTCGAACTTCACCGACCTCGACCCGTTGTCGATCGAAGCAGGTGTCAGGGTTCGCTACGTCCACGATCGCGCCGGCCTCGGTGCCCCCGACCTGATCGTGCTTCCCGGCTCGAAGTCAACCGTCGACGATCTGGCCTGGCTGCGCCACAGTGGCCTCGCCGCCGAGATCTTGCGCTCCGACGCGACCGTGGTCGGGATCTGTGGTGGTTACCAGATGATGGGCGTCACCATCGACGACCCGGTTGAGTGTCGAACCGGGATCGTCGACGGGCTCGGCATGCTCCCGGTGACCACCTGCTTCGAGACCGACAAGGTCACCCTGCAGCGTGCGGGCTCCGCCGACGGCCAGCCAGTGCACGGCTATCAGATCCATCACGGTCGCGTCCGCCCGCACGGTGGCGAGCAATTCGTGATCCTCGACACGCCCGACGGCCCCGTCGTCGACGGGGTGCGCGTCGGTCGTTGGTGCGGCACCACGTTGCACGGGCTGTTCGAAGCCGACGAGTTCCGCACAGCTCTCCTGGCGGCCGTCGCCCTGCACCGTGGCAAGCGGTTCACCAGCGCCGGCCGATCCTTCGAACAGACACGGATCGAGGCGATCGACCGTGTCGCGGACGCTCTCGCAGAGCACCTCGACATGACCGCGATCGAACAACTCATCGCACGGGCCACGAGCCCAGCCACAACCGGAGCACGCCCATGACCACCGATCTCACCGACATCGTCACCACCATCCAGACACGGGTGTCGTACCTGCGCTGCTCAGACACCGCACCGTTGTTGGATGGCTGGATCGGCTGCACGGAGCTGATCAACGACCCCGACCGGCTCCGTGCCGAGATCGACGCAACAGCCGCTGGCCGCGGCACCGACGACGCCCAGGTCGCCGCATCGCTGTACACCCAGGCCTACGCGTTCCGAGTGCCGAGCATCGCGGTTGCTGCGTACGCGCTCGGTCTCGCAGTCCCCACGACCGCGCCTGCCGACACCGCAGTGCGTATCGGACGGCACCGCCCTGCGGAGATTGCAATTCTCGACCGACACTGCCGGCCGATCGACGCAGCCACACTCGCCGCCGACTTGTTCGAAGGACATCTCGTGCCATTCGTCGCTGCCGTACGGGCGGGAACTCGAGTGGGAGAGCGGCTGCTGTGGGGCAACGTTGCCGCGTCGATCGCGACCATCTTTCGGGCTGTGCAGTCAAGCGGCCCACTCGGTGACTCCGGCGTGCGCGCCCGGGCTGACGAGTTCGAGCGCGCAACGGCGCCGTGGCTGGACGGCCTCGGCGCGTACTGCACCCTGAGCTCACCCGATGCGTTGGGTTGGTACTGGACACGCACGAGCTGCTGCCTGTGGTACCAGACCAGCAGCGGCTCCTACTGCGACGACTGCAGCCTCCACGACCCCACAGAACTCACCACCAAACGGCTCGCCGAGCTCGCCGGGAGCACACCCACATGATCTGGTACATCACCAACGTCGACACCGAGATCCTCGCCCTGCGCGTCGCCCTCGACGCACTCCCCGACGACTTCCCACAGGTCCGTGCGGCGCAACCGTGGACCTTCGACCTCGACCGCGACCTACCCGGCGCAACGTGCGTCATCGTTCGCCTGCTACGTGGCCGCCGGGCCTGGGAGAACGAATTCGACAGGTTGCGCGCCACCTGCATCGAGCGCGACATCCCGCTGCTCGCATTCGCCGGCGAAGCGGTGCCCGACGCCGAACTGACCGCACTGTCGAACGTGCCCAGCGCGATCCTCACCGACGCGTTCGCATACCTCGTCAACGGCGGACCGGACAACTTCGCGCACCTCCT
>JAYTWP010000414.1:0-2242 GCA_043743395.1 Actinomycetota bacterium
AGCACTGTCGATCAACAAGATCGGTCATGCAATGCACGATCTCGACTCGGTCTTCGAAGCCTTCAGCTACACCCCCGAACTCGCAGGCGTAGCGGCCGACATTGGGCTGGCCGATGCCCTTGCGCTGCAGAGCATGTACATCTTCAAGCAGCCGCACATCGGTGGCGAGGTCGGCTGTCATCAGGACGCCACGTTCTTGTACACCGAGCCGATGACGGTCACGGGGTTCTGGTTTGCCATCGAAGATGCCACGTTGCAAAACGGTTGCCTGTGGGCCGCTCCAGGCGGTCATCGCACGAGTCTGCGCAAGGTTTTCAAGCGAGCCGGCACCACCAACGACGACGGCACGACCTTCGAGGTACTCGATCCTGCCCCACTGCCAGATCCATCCGAACTGGTGCCACTCGAGGTGTCCGCCGGAACCCTCGTCGTGTTGCACGGTCTGTTGCCACACTGGAGCGACGTCAACCGGTCTGCCCAGAGTCGCCACGCCTACTCACTGCACTGCATCTCAGCAGCCGCCACCTACCCCACGTGGAACTGGTTGCAGCGCTCGCCGGGACTTTCGTTGCGTCGTCTCGATCGCTCCAATCGGGTGTCGGCATGATCGACGATCAGATCCGGCGTGCACCCAAGGCGTTGTTGCACGATCACCTCGATGGCGGGTTGCGCCCAGCAACGGTGATCGAACTCGCCAACGAGTACGGGTATCGCGACCTACCCACCTACGACGTCGACGAGTTGGCGAGCTGGTTCAACAGGGGCGCCAAGCGCAATGACTTGGTCCTCTACTTGGAGACGTTCGCACACACCGTCGCAGTGATGCAGGAACGTGACGCGATCGAGCGCGTTTCCTACGAGTGTGCTGTCGATCTCGCCGCGGACGGTGTCGTCTACGCCGAGGTTCGCTTTGCCCCAGAACTCAATACCGACGCCGGGCTCACGATCGATGAGGTCGTGCAAGCAGTGCTCGATGGATTCGCCCGCGGTTCGGCCAACACCGATCTCACGATTTACGTGATCTGCTGCGCGATGCGCACGGCGGCACGCTCGCTCGAGATCGCCGAACTGGCTGTGCGCTGGCGTGATGCCGGCGTGGTGGGCTTTGACATCGCGGGCGCTGAAGCCGGCTTCCCCCCGACCGAGCATCTCGACGCCTTCCAGTATGTGCAGCGCGAGAATTTCCATGCCACGATTCACGCCGGCGAGGCGTTTGGGCTGCCTTCCATCTGGGAGGCCGTGCAGTGGTGCGGCGCCGAGCGACTCGGCCACGGTGTTCGCCTCGTCGATGACATCACCGGTCCACCCGGACACGAAACGCTCGGGCGCTTGGCCACATACGTGCGCGACCGACGCATCCCTCTCGAGTTGTGCCCCACCTCGAACGTGGGCACTGGCGTCTGCGCGTCCATCGCGGAGCACCCCATCGGCATGCTGCGTCGTCTTCGATTTCGGGTCACGGTCAACACCGATAACCGCTTGATGAGCGATACATCAATGACCAAGGAAATGACCCAACTCGCCGACGCCTTCGGGTGGGGGCTCGACGATTTCGAGTGGCTCACCATTAACGCGATGAAGAGCGCCTTCGCACCGTTCCCAGAGCGACTCAAGATCATCAACGAGCTCGTCAAACCGCGCTATGCGTTACTGCGCGTTGGCGAGAGCATGCCAAGATGATGCAATGCCTGTGCAAGTACACCTTGTCGAACATCCGCTGATCGCGGCATCACTGACACGAATCCGCGACGAAACAACACCGAACACGATCTTTCGTCAAGAACTCGATCGCATCGGCACCCTGCTGCTCGCGGAAGCAACCAAGTCACTCGAGACCAGGGTCGTGTCGGTCAAGACGCCGATTGCGTTTACGATCGGACGAATCCTCAAAGGCCAGCCAGTGGTGGTGCCGATCTTGCGAGCAGGTCTGGGCTTTCTGTCAGCCGCGCAGACGCTGATGCCGGGTGCTGACATCGGCTTTGTTGGCATCTCACGCGACGAGACCACATTCGAACCAAAGCCGTATGTGAACAAACTGCCCGAGTCACTTGAAGGCCGCACGTGCATCGTGCTCGACCCGATGCTCGCGACAGGTGGATCCCTCGCGTTGGCATGTTCGCTGCTGACCGAGCGGGGCGCGACCACGCCAATCATCGTGGTGTGCGCGCTTGCCGCGCCCGAGGGCATCGCTGCTCTCGAAACGGCGGGAATCGACATACAGATCTTCACGGCGTCCGTCGAT
>JAYTWP010000415.1:0-2642 GCA_043743395.1 Actinomycetota bacterium
TGAACTCGATGCCCGCCTTCGCCACGAGGCCCAACGACGGGGAAGCACCGTGTCAGCGCTCACCCGTGAAGCAATCGAGAATCTGCTTGGAGCCCACCAGGGCAAACGACGGCTTCTCGCCGCCGGTGCAGGCGCAAGCGGTCGCGACGACATCTCGGAGCGAATCGAAGAGATCCTTGCCAACGAGGTCCAGCCATCGCGCTGATCGTCGACGCCGGGCCCCTCTACGCCTACGTAGATCGCGATGACCGGCACCATGCCGCCAGCTTGGAGCTGCTCGAGACACACCCTGGGCCACTCATCGTGCCGACACTGGTCATCACCGAGGTCACCTATCTCCTCGGCACTCGCCTCGGCGCGGACGCTGAAGTGCGATTCCTCGGCGACCTCGCCGCAGGCACCCTTCTTACGGAATCGGTCGCAGCCAGCGACTGGATGCGAATAGCTGAACTCGTCGCCACCTATCGCAGTCTCCCGCTCGGAACGACCGACGCTTCGGTGATCGCGACAGCCGAACGACTCGGCATTCGAGACATCGCCACGCTCGATCGTCGACACTTCACCGTCGTGCGATCAAGACTCGGCGACCTCACACTTCTGCCGTGAACAAGGCCGCCTCGGAGCAGATGGCACCTGGGCGGTCGCTCGGCTTCTCGATCAACCGGCTGGAGAACGAACTCGGGGAGGTCTTCGGTCGTCGGGTCGATCTCGTCGCCAAGCCGTGCACGGATACTGGTCGGTCGATTTCGAGCTTCTTGTCGCAACCGCTCGCGACGACCTGCCGTCATTCCTCGCTGGCGTCGAGACGGTGTTGAGTTCCCTCGTTGAGGATGCGGGATAGGCGAGCACCTTACAGGCGGCATTACGCTCTAGGTCGACGGCCGAGTTTGCTTGCGGCTGCTCATGGGAACGAGATGGACCGCATGCACGCCATCGATGATGTGCTGAAGGTGATTGATGCGTTCGACATAGCGCTCAAGACTCGAAATCGTGCCGCGGCCGAGGCGGTCTGGTGGCTCGATCGGGACGATGTTTCGATCCTCGGATCGGCCTCTGGTGAGGACTTCATCGGTGCTGAAGCGGTGAGGGCGTGTCTGGCCGCGCTCACGTCTCGTTCAACTGCTCATGGCTGGCGGTGGGCCGATCGGCGGGTCTGCGTTGTTGACGATGTGGCGTGGTTAATCGCTGATGCCCCGTGGCAGACGATTCACCCGGATGGCGCTGTGAGCGAACGCCCGTACAGGGTGACCGGTGTTCTCGTCTTCCGCGACGAGGCTTGGCGGTGGTGTCAATACCATGGCTCGGAGCCACTCGGATCCATCGGTTGAGCGAGTGCGGGGTTTGAGGACGCTCACTCTGTGGACGGCGTGGGGATGACGCCGGCCTGTCGGAGACCGGCGAGGTTGTCGACGATCCCGTTTTGGTGTGTGACGCGCCCTTGCTGGTCGAACGTGAGCAGCACAATTTCTTCGAATTCGAGCCGCCTGCCCGCGGTAGTGGGGGTGGGTTCTTCCTGAATTTCAACGGCTGAGGGTGGTCCCTCCAGTGTGTCGAGCGACCAAGCATCGACTACTGGAGGGACCGCTTGTCATGATGACTCAGGAGGAGTTCATGGATGTGCTCGCGATGAAACGCGTTGGCATGACGTACACGGAGATCGCAACCGCGACGGGGTATCACCCGGCGACGATCGCGAACTGGTGCAAGGAGGGTGGTCCGCCGCCGGCGCGCACGGTCGGCGACGAGAATCGTGTTGTCGACCCGGTGTGGGCGGACCGGTTGACGGCGTTGTTGGTCGGGAACTCGTCGTTGTTGGCGACGTCGTTGTTCGAGATCGTCCGCGCTGAAGGGTTCGACGGTTCGTATCCGACGGTGGTTCGGTGGGTGCGCGCCCAACGTGGGCCGCGGTTCCGGCGTGCCGATTCGGTGAGTGTGCCGATCGAGACCGGTCCGGGTGAGGAAGCCCAGTTCGATTTCTCCGACTGCTCGGCATGGTCGCAACGCGTCGGGCTCGATCCGGTGTTGTGGTGCTTCTCGATGATCTTGTGTTGGTCGCGGTGGCGGATGTGTTGGTTCACCACCAGTGTCGATCGTGAGCACACCTTCGAGGGGGTAGTGCGGTTCTTCGAAGCCGCCGCGGGGTGCCGCACGGACCGAATGGGTGCGCTCGGTCTGTCGCAGGGACGCAGGTTCAAGTTGTATCCGCCGACGCTTGTGATCTCTCAGGAGATAGGAAACGGTCCGAACCTTCATGGTTCGGGCTGTTTCGGTTTTCTGGGGCCGTAGGGGCGTGATGGTCCTCCGATGGGTTTGCCGGTGGGTTGGTAGGTGCGGTTGGGGTTGAGTGTGTGGACACGACGGTCGGCGATCTCGTTCGCCAGTTGTGTCACCCGGCTCCCATTAGGAGACTGCTGAGCAAGTCGCTCCTTCGGGGTGGGTTGTGGTGGCTTAGGTTTGTGGCGCACGCGGTCCAATACGACTGTCACGACTCGCCCGGACAGGAACTCGCGGAGGGCACCGGATCCCACGATGTAGGTGGCGTGTCGGTCGCGTGAAGACTCGGCTCGGACGTAGCGCATGGCGGTAGGGGGCAATGGGAGCGGGTTCGCGACACCACGCGCACGCCGCGGTCCGGGCGAAAT
>JAYTWP010000416.1:0-1845 GCA_043743395.1 Actinomycetota bacterium
ATCACGGCCTTGATCAACCATGGCGGAAGCATCGACTCTTGCAGCAATGTGCCGTTAACGGTCTGTGGAGCCGGGGCCGCTGCCGAGGCCGGGGTCGGGGCCGGCACAGTACCGGGCTGAGGCGGCGCGAGACCGGGGGGCCCTGCCATCTGTGGCTCGGGTAGCGCGGCCTGACGAGCCGTCTCCGTGACCACCACCTGGAACTGGTGGCTCTTCGGTGGCCCCTTCCAGAAGCGGTCGTGAGGAATGACCTCGAACTTGGTGAAGTGCGCGGTGCCGGGTTCGACCACCAATGACGGTTGCGCGAAGTCGTAACGACACGCGTTCTCTGGATCTGAGCCAGCGAAGCTGACCGAGATCGGGGCGTTACCACGATTGTCGACCGCAACTTCGAAACGGCCTTTGCGACGACCGCGAGACGTGAGTGGGTACAGCTCTACTGTGCGATCGGCGAATTGGCCAACGGTGATGACACCTTCTTCGACCGTCGAGCCACTCGCGTCCTCGCTCGACACGACCTTGATGCCAAACGGCGTCGGGCCGGGAGCAACATTGGGCGAACGCGGCGGACGAAAGAAGACCGTGACGGTTCCCTCTGCATCTGGGAACAGTGACAGGAATTCCGGCTCGACTTCGATCCACGCGGCGCCTGCGCCGAGAGCCTCAAAGCCGAACTGGTCGACGACAGTACCGTTGTTACGAACCCGGAGCTGCGCCGAGACCTGTTGGCCAGGTTCGACGGAAAGCTCGAGGCGATCGAGAGACGCGCTCGCACCCATGGACGGATCGTATACCTGACGCCGTACCCCGAGATGCAAGCGAGAGGCAGAAGAGTTGCCCGTTGAGTCGGCGTTGATTGCTCGTTGAGGCGTTTGGTGCATGGTGCACCAAACCCATCCTCAGCATTAGGGAGCAATCATGTCTGATCGCATCGCCGTCTACGTCCACGGTGAAGATCCAATTTCAGAGGCCGGTGTCGCCGCGCAACTGCGCGGTCGGCCCGAGGCCTACGTGGTCGAGCGCGGTTGCATCGACGACGCCGTTGTGGCGGTTGTTGTCACCGACCAGATCGATGCTTCCACTGTGCAAGTGGTTCGCGGAATCCAACGCGGCGGCTGCCCGCGCGTGGTGATCGTTACTACTCAGCTCGATGACAACGGTCTGATGACTGCAGTCGAGGCAGGGGTGTCTGGCGTGCTCCGACGCCGTGAGGCGAGCCCGGAAGTGCTCGCTGCCGCAGTCGTTGCCGCGGCGCGCGGTAACGGCACGTTGGCGCCTGATCTCGTGGGACGACTACTCGATCAGGTGAGCCGTCTGCAGCGCGACGTGCTGACACCTCGCGGCATCGGACCCGACGGCCTGAGCGTGCGCGAGCGTGAGGTACTGAAGCTGTTGGCAGACGGCATGGGCACCAACGAGATCGCGAACGAGCTCGCCTATTCGGAGCGAACGATCAAGAACGTGATCCACGACGTGACCACGCGCCTCAACCTGCGCAATCGCTCACACGCGGTCGCTTACGCCGTCAAGGCCGGCATCGTCTGACGACGACTTCTCACGGATGCGGAACGCCGTCCAGCGGCGTTCTGTGATCGGATTGCTATCGGTTGAGCCGGGCCCGCGTCGGGTTCCGCGCTCGATCGACTCCATGAGCATCGAGAGCTCTTCTGCGGGCGGAGCGATATCGGTGATCAGTGTCGGACGAAGCGGTGCAACCAGCATCAATTCGAGCGAGGCGCGCAACGGCACACCCAGCGAGGACCAGATGTCATGAGGCTGTGGCCCCGGATCGCTGATCGGTAAACCGAGGCGAACCAAGAGGGGCTGTGAATCGCCGGCGAGTAC
>JAYTWP010000417.1:0-3344 GCA_043743395.1 Actinomycetota bacterium
GAGGCCGGCAGCCTCGCGGGCGTCGCGAACCTTCTCGCCGACATTGAGGGCGAGGCGGGTGGCCTCGTAGGTCTCATCGAAGACGGCGCGCTCGTCGGCCGTCATGGCGGCCAAGCGGTTCCTCTTCAGTTCATCAATCGTCGTACGGGCCATCAGTCGTCCTCCTCGGCGGTGTGTCCTTCGGTGATGCAGCGGGTCATTGCCCAACGCGCTCGCTGCACCTCAGCGCGCTCGTTCTGCCGTTGCTTGTGGAACACGGTCAGCAGCACGATGCGCCGACCGGCGGCGAAGTAGTACGTGATTCGCCACGTCACTCGGAGCACGTCGAATCGCAGCTCGAACAATCCGTCGCCGAGCGCACGCGACGCTGGCATCCGATGCAGGTTGCCGCGTTCGGCCAGGCGCTCGACGTGGGGGAGCACCGAGGCGAAGTCGTGCACGGTCAGGTTGCTCATCCATCGCTCCACTTCCGGCTCTACCTCGACCGACCACATGACATCAGAGATGATATCAAGCTTCGAGCCGAGTGGCCAGCGATTCAGCCCTGTGTGCCCCGCAGTTCGTCGGGGCGGAACAAGCGGTCGATGGCGTCGCGGATGCGGTCTTCTTCGCCGGGCCAGAGGTGGCCGTAGATGTCGAGGGTGACTTTGGCGGACTTGTGACCGAGCGCCGCTAGTACTTGCTTCACGTTGCAACCCGCGTGGATCAGGGCGCTGGCGCACGCGCAGGTCGTGGAACGTGATCGATTCGGGCAACCCGGCCCGTCGACGAGCAGCTCGCAGTTCGTAGCCGAACTTGGCCGAGTCGAACGGCACGCCGTTGCGGTGGAGCAGCACGCCGTCGGCTCCGAGACCGTGCTGTTGGATGTGTGCGGCGAGGTGGTCGAGCACCCACTGATCGGCCGGCACGATGCGCGTGCTCGCCTCGGTCTTCGGCGAGGTGAACGCTCCGGTCGCCGAGCCTGTCGCCTGCTGCCACTGGCGGTCGATCGTGACCGAGCGACGGAGGAAGTCGACCCGATCAACGGTGAGGCCGGCCGCTTCCGACTGGCGCAGGCCGAGGCCGGCACCGATCACGATGGCTGCCTTGAACGGTTCGGTCGTCGCGGCGAGGAGCGCGTCGACCTGGTCGATCGACATCGGGAAGATCGCTGGCGCGTCAACACGAGGCAGCCGGACGCCGTCGCATGGGTTGCGGCCGCCGAGAAGGCCGTCGTCGAGTGCCGTGTTGAACACGCCCGAGACATGCTGCATCACGACCCGCACCGTGTTCGGCGCGAGCGGCAGCCCGCTGACGAACGCCTGGATGTCACCCTTGCGGATCGACGCGATCGGCCGGTCGCCGAAGTGGGCGATCGCGTAGCGAAGTCGCTCCTCGACGGTTCGGTGCGTGCGAGGCCGCCAGTTGCCCCGCCGGCGATAGCGCAGCACGACTTCGGAGAACGGCGTGCGGCCGAGCCGAGGCGGGGCATAGGTGCCCGTCAGCAGCCGGTGCTGCATGTCGACGAGGTGCCGCTCGGCGTCGGCCTTGCGTTCGAACGACCTCGACAGCTCCTTGCCCTGCGCGTGCTCGCGCCACATGGCGAGGTAGACGACGGTCTTGCCGTCCTTGAGAAGCCTTCGGCGGACGTACGCCATGCCCTACAGCCTTCCACGCCCCCACGGGCCGTCGGGACGGCGGCGGGGTCGAGGCTTGAGCATCTCAAGAAACGCGTCGCGCGGCACGAGCACTCGCCGGCCGATGTTGAACGACGGAATCTCGCCGCGCGTGATCGAGTCGTACGCGCCCGACCGGGAGACGCCAAGCAGCCGGGCCACCTCGTCGACCGTGAACGTCAGCCGCTCGTTCATCGGGTCCCTCGGTCCGTTCGTCGTTGTATCGCTCATCGGTGACCTCCTCGTCACCTACCTACAGAGGCAGTCGCGCCCCAAGCGCAGCACCGAACGCCAAAGAAATCTCGGAGACCACACACATGCACCAAAGGTTCGTGCACGCACGCGACGACAAGTTGGCGCACTTCGTGTGGTCGCTCGCTGCTCGAGCTCGCAGGAGTTGTCCGACTCGGGCTTCACCGCGTCCACTCGTGGTTGCATGGCCTGGCGATCGTCCGCTAGCAACGCATCCGGGTGAGGTCTGTGCCAAAGTCCGCGCTACATGGACAAGGGGCAAGTTTCCCTGTCCTAGTGTCTGGGACGTGCGATTCACGCTTACGTATCGAGGCCCATTGCCGAGCGCGGGCGATCGTGCAAAGAAGCACGCGATCAGGGTTGACTTTCATCCGCAACTCAAGGAACTGTGGCGCGTGCATCCCGCGCTGAGTCACCTTCAGAATCTCGTTGACCCAGCGGACTCAACGGACGAAGGCGGCGCTCAAGTCACTGAAGTCGGAGGCAAGAAGTACGCCACACTGGTCCATCCCTACCTGAGCCTCCACGCAGAGCTCGATGTGCTTGTGCTGCGCGCCGGCGAGCCGGGATCGGTGATCGCGCCACACTCGGGAGACCTCGACAATCAGCTGAAGACGTTGTTCGACGCGCTGCGCCGGCCATCAACTGCGGCCGAAGTCCCGCCGTCTTGGACGCCAAGCCTTGAAGAGCAGCCATTTCATTGCCTGCTCGATGACGACAAGTATGTGACCCGAGTGAACGTCGAGGTCGATCGGCTCCTTCGAGTGCCCAAGTCGCCACAGGCATACGCCGAGGTCGAGGTGCGAGTCCTACTGAAGGCCGTCCGGTCTACGTGGGGAAACATCGGATTGGTCGGTTGACGATTGGCATCCGACCCTCTTGTTCCACTTCAACGGACGCCTTTCACTGTTGTGCGGCTACGAATGGTCCTCGGCATTGGCGCTCAATTCGAGCGACCGTTTCGGCTCGAGGAAGGTGGAAACGCGTTTGCCTGCATCGCGACGTACATCGACGGCGCCGAGCGTCCGTTTGATGCTTACTGGACGTGCCCGATGTTTCTACGTACGGGCGGAGTCGATCTGTGGAGCGTTCACGGAAGTCAGCGTCGATCCGGCGTAACTGTTCACGCTTCCCTACAGCAGGAGCGGTATCAGGAGATCGCGTGCTGGGCGTTTCGGCCCGACACAGCGCTGCGCGACGCAATCGGCGACATTCCGCACGACTCGACTGGGTTTGACTACTCGGCGTTCAAATAGCCGAGTCGCGTTCCAGTCGCGTGTTCAGCAACACGTCGCGAGTACGCAGAAAGTACGCAGCTTCTGCGGACTCGGTACTACTCGGCGGACAGCAACGGACGCGAAAGACCTGGTCAACGCACTAACGACGCGACTGTCCAGCCCGCGAAACCCCTGTTACACGTTGAAGCGGAACTGCAGA
>JAYTWP010000418.1:0-4782 GCA_043743395.1 Actinomycetota bacterium
TTTTCTGTCAGTCGCGTGCGCCGACCGTGGATCGCTCCCGCTGTAGGAACCGCGAAGGAACTGTCGTTAGTACTCGGGCTCTACGCGCTCTGGCAGTACGCACACGATCTCGCGGTCAACAAGACCGCAGGTGCGATGGACCATGCTCGTTGGCTGTGGCATGTCGAACGAAGCATGCACCTACCCAGCGAAGTCAGCCTTCAGCGCGCACTGATCAATCACAAACTGGTGATGCAGTTTCTCAACATCTACTACGGCGGTATGCATGTGCCTGCGATAGGCATTCTGCTGATCTGGCTGTTCTTCCGTCACCGAGACCGATACTCACGCGTACGCACCAGCCTCGCACTCATGATCGGTGGCTGCCTGACGATTCAGATGATCCCGATGGCTCCACCACGCTTTCTGCCCGACCTCGGCTTCGTGGACTCGGCGTTGTTGTATGGGCAGTCCGTGTACGGCAGTGGAGGCAGTGGGCTGTCCAACCAACTCGCGGCGATGCCGTCACAACATGTTGGTTGGTCGCTCGTGGTGGGTATCGCAGCAGTCACGATCAGCACGAGCAAGTGGCGGTGGCTCGTACTGCTTCATCCCATCCTCACGATTCTCGCAGTGACGGCGACAGCAAATCATTGGTGGCTCGATGGTGTTGTGGCCGGACTCGTACTGGGTCTGGCCTACTGCGCGCAGCTTGGATTCGCCGCTGTTCGGGCGCGTCTGCGACCGCCCATCGCGCTGCCCGGAATGACGGGCATCACAGCAATCACAGGTATCGCAAGCATCGCCGATGTCGAGCCGGTCGCGTCGGACGAATCTGCTGTTGAGCACGCTTTGGTCAACAGCGCGCAGCACGCTTAACGCTTGCTCAGTGCAGCGCGTCCCACGCAATGGCGGCCATCTTCTGATGACCCTGGACGGACAAGTGATTGCCGTCGGCGACAAGATCGCCAAGTACGAGGTCCAGTTGTTGCATTGCCCCATCGTCGGTGCGGCATTGTGCAACCTGCGCGCAGGCGGCCTTCAGCTCTGCGTGGTAGTGGGCGACGACGTCTTGTAGGTATCGGACCTTGTCAGGACGTATCTGCGCGGCTCTCGTATAGACGTCACACGGACCATCGCCAGACGCATATGTCACCGAAAACGGAAGCTGCTGGCCGACTTCGACGCCTCGTTCCACCGAACCCCACTGGCTGACGAGGAGGATCCGCGCGTTCGGGGCACCCGCGCGAATCATGTCGAGCACCGAGAGCAACGTCGCCCCGAACGGACCGTAGTTCTGTGCATCGGTACCGTCGCAGCGGATGTCGTTGTCGATCGTCTGAATCAGCACGAGGTCCGGGGAAGGTCTCAGCTCGAGTGCGATAGCGGTCTGGCGGACGAGGTCGTCAACCCGCGAACCGTCTTTGGCGTAGTTGTAGTTGTGTCCCTTGAGCGTCGGGTTCTGCGCGAGAAGTCGCTGGTAGACACTCTTCACGTCGGGGTTCGTGCCCGTTGCCCACGAGTTCTCGTACGCGTCGCGACCGAGACTCGCCGGGTCGGACCCAAACCCCGTGGCGCCGGAGTGACCAAGCACGACCATCGAATTCACCGCACCGGGCGTGGCGCTGGCTGACGGCGGGGGAGCGGCGGTGCCAGTGGTAGCGGTGCCAGCAGCGACGGTGTGAGTATCTGTAGCGCAGCCGGCACTGAACACAAGCAACAACGCAACTGCGCACGGGGTCACCCATGTGCGGGGCAGTCGCATCATCGTTGCTTGATCATCATCAGTAGTTGAAGGTGAGTGCGCCGCCCTCGGTGAACTCAAAGACTGAGGGAGCGCCCTTGATCTCGGCGCCTTCGACCAGCTCTGCACCCACCATGCCACGTGTCTTGATGCACACCGGGCAGGCAAAGAAGCGACCGCCGCGCTCGACATACTCGTTGTGCAGGTCCACGACCGATGGCGTGTCGGGAATGACAACCTTGGCCGCGAACCCGGGAGTAGCGACGTTTACGCCGTCCTGGGTGAGCCACATCACGACCTGCTTGTTCTTGCGTAACGCCTCGACACCCATCAAAAAGGCGATGAGCACCCGCTCGGGATCATCCAGCCCGTGTGTCAACCCGATGACCACCTTGTCGTCCGCTGCCATGTCGTGCTCCTCTCGTCGGTCTCTCAAAATACTGCTTCCGCTCAGATTGCCCCACCCGATGAGTAAAGGCAAGGCAGATCATCGCTCCATGTAGGCCAAGGTCATCGCGCAGTTCGTCGTGACGGCGCTCAGCCGGTGCGGGCGGTGCCGATGCCGATGCGGCGCAGCTTGTGCCAGCCGGTGCGAGTGCCGGCAAGTGCGGTGCTCAGCGATTGGATCACCACCAGGTACATCAGCTGGCGGTAGACGATCTGTTGCAGTGGCAGCCACCAGGCTGCCCGCAGCGGTTCGTCGTCGAGGTGCAGCGCGTAGACGGCGAGGGCGAACTGCAGCAGGTTGAAGGACAGCCAGTAGGCGAGCATCGTCCACGGGTTCAAGAACAAGATCCCGTAGATGGTGAACACGTCGATCGCCGGGGCGATGAGCGTGGTGAGCACCTGGAACACCAGGAGGTACGGCAGCCCGACGCGGCCGAGGCGGCCGGCGGGGCCGCGTTCGACGACGGCGTGCTTGTGCTTCCACACCGCCTGCATCGTGCCGTACGACCAGCGGAAGCGCTGGCGCCACAGGTCGCCGAGGCCGGCGGGTACTTCGGTCCAGGCGCGGGCGCGCGGTTCGTAGGCGACGGACCAACCGGCGCGGTGCATGGCCATGGTGAGGTCGGTGTCTTCGGCGAGGGTGTCGTCGCTCACCCCGCCTATCCCGACGAGCGCGTCGCGGCGGAAGGCACCGATCGCGCCGGGCACGGTGGGCATGCAGCCGGTGATGTCCTGGAAGCGCCGGTCGAGGTTGAACCCGATCACGTACTCGAGGTGCTGCCAACGGCCGAGGATGCCCTTGCGGTTGGCGACTTTGGTATTGCCCGACACCGCGCCGACCACCGGGTCGCGGAACGGTTGGACGAGCGCCGCGAGCGTGGCCGGTTCGAACACGGTGTCGCCGTCGACAGTGACGATGATGTCGCCATGGGCGATGGCGAGCCCGGCGTTGAGCGCGGAGGGCTTGCCGCCGTTCGGCTGAGTGATCACGCGCACGTGCTGCCAGTTCTTGGAGGCGACGAGCGCGGCGGACTTGGCGGCGGTGTCGTCGGACGAGCCGTCGTCGACCACGATCACTTCGAACTGCGCGTAGTCGCTCGTGGCGAGAGAGGTAACGGCGGCCTCGATGCCGGCCGACTCGTTGTAGGCGGGTACCACGATGCTGACGGTCGGGGTGAACTCGGTGTCGTGGTCGGTGCGGGTGCGTGCGTGACGGCCGGCGAATCCGACGAGCATGATCGCTCGCAGCACGGAGAGCACGGCGAGTGCGATGGCCATCAGCGTGAACGCCTTGGTGACAAAGTCGCCTACGCCGAGCACGATCGGGAGTGCCTTGGCCTGAAGGCGGTTGGTGGTGGACGCCTTCGGCATCACGACGTCGCGGGGGATGCCAGCGAGCTCGGACACGGTGACGAATGTGTAGCCCTGGGCCTGCAGCGTGGTGATCACCTGATCGAGCGCGAGGATGGTGTTGGTGCGGGTGCCACCGCCATCGTGCATCAGCACGACCCCGCCCGCGTTGGTGTCGGGGATCGCCGCGGCCGCGATGGACGCCGGGGTAGAGGTCTTCTTCCAGTCGTTCGTGTCCTGCGTGGAGAGCACGAACCAGTAGCCCTCCTGGGCGACACGGTCCCACGCGCGCAAGGTGTCGACACGCACGGCATTGGGCTCGCTGGAGTACGGCGGGCGCACGAGGCGGGTGGCGCGCCCGGTGGCGGCGACGATGGCCACCTGGGTGAGCCGCATCTCCAGGCGCGCTTGCCAGGCGGGAATGGAAGTGAGGTCCGTGTGGGTGAAGGTGTGGCCGCCGATGTCGTCGCCGTCGGCCACGGCACGGGCGACGAGTTCGGGATGCTCGCCGACGCGGGTGCCGACCACGAAGAAGGTGGCGTGCACGTTGCGCCGCTCGAGAATGTCGAGCACCTTCGGCGTCCAGCGCGGGTCGGGCCCGTCGTCGAAGGTGAGGGCGATCGTCTTGTCGGCCACCTTGACCGAGCGCAGGCCGCTGCCCGACAGGTCGAGCAGCGGACCCACTTCGGCCATCGCCGGGATCTCCGCCGAAAGATCGGTCGACTGCGTTGAGGCGCCCACCGAGCGGGTGGCGTACCCGTGGGCGAGCAGGGCGACCACGAGCGTCACGACGGTGACGCCGAGCACCACCCAGTGGGTGCGAACCCTGGAGGCCGGTGCAGTGTTCACGGTCTGATCGTGGTCGGTTGACCGCTGCCCTGGCCTGGCTTTGAGGTCGGTGGTCCCGGCTTCGGTTTCGTCGTGGTGGTGACCACGATCGGTGCCGTGGGCGAGGTCGTGGTGGTGACCACGATCGTTGCCGTGGGCGAGGTCGTGGTGGTGCCCGACGGCGTGGCCACCGTCGGCGGCGGCGGACCCTTGCCGGGCTTGGTGCGGATCGTGGTGGTCGGCGCAGGCGCGGTGGGGGTGGTCTTGGGCGTTGTCGGGGCTGGCGTAGGTACCGGTGTGAGCACGTTGGACGGCAACGGGGTTTGTACGGCCTGGGGCAGTGCGGGCGTGGTGCCGGCGGGGGCAACCACGGGAAGGCTGAGGCCGACGAACCCGTCGGGAGCGAACACACTGGCGACGACGGACAGCATGAA
>JAYTWP010000419.1:0-2746 GCA_043743395.1 Actinomycetota bacterium
GGCGTTCTTCGAGCGCCTCGTCGACACGTTCTATCAAGGCATCGAATCCGACGACGTGCTTGCGCCTCTGTATCCCGACGCACCTGACTTCACCGGGGCCCGACATCGGCTGACCCTGTTCTTGGCCCAATATTGGGGTGGGCCAGCGACCTATCAAGAAGAGCGAGGCCATCCGAAGTTACGGATGCGCCACTTTCCATTCCCGGTCGGTCCGCTACAGCGCGATCGATGGATGCTGCACATGACTCACGCAGTCAAAACTAGTGGTGCCACCGAGGCGATTCAGGCCACGTTGCTCGATTACTTCGCGCGCGCCGCAGAGCACTTGCGAAACGATACGGGCCTTCCGATCAGCAGCGCCGACTACCCGCGCTGAAACTGTGGCGCCGGTCGAAGCGCGTAGCAGGCAACCGCTGCCGCTGCGGCCGCATTCAACGAGTCGACGCCTGGGGCCATCACGATGGTGGCGCGCAGACTTGCCGCGGCAAGCAGTTCTGGGCTGAGCCCCGAGCGCTCGGCACCGAGCAGCAGCATGACCGGCTGGTCCGGCCCTGGTAGCACAGCGTTGAGCGGCACCGCTTTGCCGCCGAGGGCGAGGGCGATCACGAGGCTGCCCTGTTCGCGGGCCGCGTGAACGGTGGTCACGATCGACTCAGAGCGAGCGAATGGGAGCGCGAACGATGTGCCCATCGAGACTCGCAGCGCGCGACGTGCAAGGGGGTCGGCGCTGGTCCGATCGAGCAGCAGTGCGTCCCAGCCGAGTGCAGCAGCACTCCGCACGACCGTACCGACGTTGACCGGATTGTCGACGGCCTCGAGCGTGACGACGCGGTGCCGATGCGCGAGGGCATCTGCTGGCAATGGCGCAGGGCGACGAAAGAGCGCGACGATCGACAACGGTACGCCGAGACCCATTCCCGCGCGTCTGACGTCTTCGGTGGCGCCGTACACGACGACGTCGGGATCGAAACGTTCGATCACCTTTGGTGGCACGAGAACGTCGACGAAGGCCATCATCGGCTCGCAACCGGCAGCGAGCGCCCTGGAAACAACGAGGTCGCCTTCTGCGACGAAGAGGCCGGCGCCGGTTTGCTCGCGACGATCAGCTCGCGTGTTGATGCCGCGCTCACGCATCCGGAATTGTGCGATGCGCGGGTCGTCAGCGCTGTCGATGACGATCATGCGGAGTTGTTCAGAACAGCCACTTGTACGGAGTCCAATCCGGATCGCGCTTTTCGAGGAACGCCTCGCGGCCTTCCTGTGCTTCATCGGTCATGTACGCGAGCCGAGTTGCTTCGCCAGCGAAGACCTGCTGACCAACGAGCCCGTCATCGATCATGTTGAATGAGAATTTGAGCATGCGTTGCGCCGTCGGGCTCTTTGCATTGATCTTGGCGGCCCAATCGAGCGCTGTGGTCTCGAGTTGTTCGTGAGGAACAACGGCGTTGACCATGCCCATGCGGTACGCATCGTCCGCGCTGTATTCGTTGCCCAGGAAGAAGATCTCGCGAGCGAACTTCTGGCCGACCTGACGAGCGAGATACGCCGACCCGAAGCCGCCGTCAAAGCTGGCCACGTCGGCGTCGGTCTGCTTGAACCGAGCGTGTTCTCGGCTCGCGATGGTGAGATCGCTGACAACGTGCAAGCTGTGCCCGCCGCCCGCTGCCCAACCCGGGACGACGCAGATGACGACCTTTGGCATGAATCGAATGAGTCGTTGCACTTCGAGAATGTGCAGGCGTCCGGCCCGCCCCGGCTCGATCGCGTCGGCGGTTTCGCCGACTGCTCCATCGGGTCCCTCGGGCAGCGTGTACTTGTAGCCGTCGCGCCCGCGGATACGTTGGTCGCCTCCGCTGCAGAACGCCCATCCGCCGTCCTTGGCCGATGGACCGTTGCCAGTGAGCAACACACATCCGACGTCGGTGGACATGCGCGCGTGATCGAGCGCGAGGTACAACTCGTCGACGGTGTGCGGGCGAAATGCATTGCGCACCTCGGGACGATTGAACGCCACGCGCACGGTGCCGTGTGCGCGCGAGCGATGGTAGGTGATGTCGGTGAAGGCAAAGCCAGGAACCTTTTGCCACACCGCAGGATCGAAGATGTCGGAAACCACAGTGACATGTTGGCCGCTGTATGGCTTCTGCGCCACATTGTTGGGTGGTGGGGAGTTGATCGGCAAGACTTCGACTATGAGCGGTCTTCAGATCTTTGGCATTCAAGGCGTCCCGGAGATCGAGCCCGGATCCGACCTCGCCGAGCTCACCGTTCATGCCGCGATCGTGGCGGACACGCCTCTGCAAAGCGGTGATGTCCTCATCGTCACGAGCAAGATCGTGTCGAAGGCCGAGGGTCGTACTGTCGAATTAGCCGACATCACGCCCTCACAGTTCGCGCTCGAGTGGTCAAAGGAGTGGGGCAAGGATCCAGCGGTGACCGAGATCGTGCTGCGCGAGGCAAAGCGGGTGGTGCGCCAGATCGGCCCCATCATGATCACCGAGACGCACCACGGGTTCGTTTGTGCGAATTCTGGAGTTGACCAATCGAGTAGTGGTGCTCATGGCCGAGCTGTGTTGTTGCCCATTGATTCCGACGAGAGCGCTCGACGGATCCGGACTGGTTTGCTACGACACGGGCTCGATGTTGCAGTGATCATCAGCGACACGTTCGGTCGGGCATGGCGCGAAGGTCAGACCGACATCGCAATTGGCATTGCCGGCATGCAACCGATCTTCAGTTACATCGG